>NZ_JBHSQK010000041.1:0-92294 GCF_042658055.1 Pseudonocardia lutea | reverse complement strand
CGCGGCGAGCGCGTCGAGGTCGGCGGCACGGTCGGCGGGGACGGTGAGCGTCTCCAGCCGGCGCCGCACGGCCCGGGGCTCGACGCCCGGCTCGATCCGCTCGAGCAGCTCCTCGGCGCGCCGGGTGCGGTCCGCGGCCTCGGCCCGCAGCGTGCCCAGCCGTTCGGCCTCGGCCTGCCGGGCCTGGCGCTCGCCGTCGAGCCGGTGGATGTGCTCGGCGTCCGCGGTCACCGCGTCGTCGACGTGGATCTCCGCCCGCTCGGCGCGCAGCCCGCGCAGCCGGTCCTCCAGCTCTGCGAGCGCCTCCTCCGCCCGGTCCCGGGCCTGCTGCGCGGTGTCGAACTCCGCGAGCCGGGTGGCGTCGAGCACCACCCCGGAGGCCGCGAGGGCGGCCAGGTCCGCCCGCAGCCGCGCCACGTCCCGCGCCGCCGGGTAGGCCCGCACCCGCTGCTGCGCCTCGGCCCCGGCGCGCCCCGCGCTCTCCCGGTCCCGGGCCAGCGCGGCGGCCCGGCGCTCCAGCCGGCCGATCTCCTCGGCCAGGGCCGCGACGTCCCCGGCCCGCGACATCTGCTCGGCGGCCGCGGCGTCGGCGTGCTCGTAGGCGGACAGCGCGCGGCGCAGCTCGACCTTCTGCGCGTTGCGGTGCTCCTTGTAGAGGCGATCCGCCTCCTCGTCGAGCTCCGCGAGGATCGCCCGGACGTCCCGGCCGCTGCGCGCGGTGAAGACCAGCTCGGCCAGCTCCCCGCCGCCCCGGCACAACCGGGCGCCGCCCTCGCGCAGCGCCTCGTGCCCGAGCCCGAAGCTCTGCTGCCAGGTCCGGCGGGCCTGCGCGCCGCCCGGACCCCAGGGCGCCTCGAGGGGCTCCTCGCCGGGGCCGAAGAGCCCGCGCGTGGTGCGCCGGACCGCCACCTCGCCGTGGGGCAGGGTGATCTCGGCGGCGATCGCGAGCCGGGCCGGCGAGGCGGCGTAGGCGTGCCGGACCGGCCGCGGGAAACCCCACAGCAGGTCCGAGACGGCGTCGAGCAGCGTCGACTTGCCCGCCTCGTTCGGCCCGGTGACCAGCGTGAGCCCGCGGCCGAGCGCGAGCACCCGGCCCTCGTGGGTGCCGTAGCGCTCGAGGGTGAGCCCGGTGATCCGCACCCGTCAGGCCGCCGATCCGCGCGCCGGGTCCGTGCCGGCGAGCCGGGCCCGCAGCTCCTCCTCCGCCCGCCGGGCCAGCTCGGCCAGCCCGGCCGGGTCGCGCAGGTCCAGCCCGGCCCCGCGCAGCCGCCGCCCCGCCTCGCGCTCGAGCACGGCCACGAGCTCGCCGGCCCGCTCCGGCTCGGCGACCAGGCGCGACGCGGCCACCGCCACCGCCCCGGCCAGTTCCTCGTCGACCGCCGCGACGGCCTCCGCGGGCAGGTCCTCCGGGCGGGGGCTCCGGGTGCGGTTGCGCACCATCTCGACCACCGCCCCGGACTTCTCGGCCACGATGTCGATCTCCGCGCGCAGCCAGTCCGCGTCGAGCAGGGCGGGCGCCGCCGGGGTGGGCCCGTCGAGCGTCACCCGCGCGGCGACGGGCCGGGAGCCGGCGGCCAGCCCGACCTCGCGCAGCGCGGCGTCGAGCGCCTCGAGCACCTCCTCCGGGTCCGCACAGGGGCTCGCGTCGAGCCGGACGTGGGTCCAGCGGGCGACGTCGCACACCTCGTGCCGCAGCGCGGCCCGTGCACCGGGGGCGACCTCGACGACCGTCGCGCCCTTCGCCCCGGGCTCGCGCGGGTGCCGGCCCTGCAGGTTCCCGCTGAACGCCGCGACGTGCTCGCCGTCGTTGACGACCCGCCGCTCGTGCACGTGCCCCAGGGCGAAGTACTCGTAGCGGCAGCGGGCGAGGTCCTCGGGGGTGCAGGGGGCGTAGCTGTCGTGGCCCTCGGCGCCCAGCACCGACGTGTGCAGCAGGCCCACGTTGACCAGGCCAGGGATCCGGTCCGGGTAGGCCGGGACCAGGTTCTCCAGCACGGCGCGGGTGGCGAAGCCCTGGCCGTGCACGGCCAGCCCGACGTCGTCGAGCACCACGGTCTCCGGGCGGTCGGTGGCGAGGCGGTGCACGTTCGGCGGCAGCCGCAGCGAGCGGGTGATCTCGCTCTCCGCGTCGTGGTTGCCGTTGATCAGGAAGACCGGGATCCCCTCGTCGTGCAGCCGGGACATCTGCCGGACGAAGAAGGCGCCGGTGGCGTAGTCCCGCCAGTCCCCGTCGTAGACGTCGCCGGCGAGGAGCAGCGCGTCGGCCCGCTCGGCCACCGTGAGGTCGACGAGGTTCTCGCACGCCCGCCGCGTTGCGCGGCGCAGCGTGTCGGCGAGCTCGGAGTCCTCGAGCCGGGAGAGCCCCAGCAAGGGGCTGTCCAGGTGCAGGTCGGCGGCGTGGACCAGACGCACTCGCGAACCTCCTGGCGGGCGAACTACAGACGTGCGATTCGTGCTGCGGCGAGCGTACAGCCGGCCTCCGACAATCCCGGGACGTGCGCGACGCCACCCCGTCCGACCTGGGGATCAGGGTTTCGGCGTGCCAGAATCGGGCAGATCCTGATCCGTTCCAGCCTCGCCTCAGCGCCGATCCGGGGCCGCAGCCCCGACCCTGGAGGCGAGTTGCCGATCCACCTGTGCGAGCGGTGCTACGCGCCCATCGACACCGCTCGCGAGCGCTACACCACCCTGGCGCACATCGACGGCGTGCTGCCCGACGGGACCGTCCGCTGGGTGCACACGGCGCTGCACGCCGACGCGTGCGGCTGGCCGGCCCGCGAGCGGTCCGCCGCCGAGCCGCCGGACACCGGCGAGTGGGACCCGGCCCGGCGCGGCCACTCCCCGGCCGCCGCCGAGCACGCGGCCCGGCGAACCGCGCGCAAGGACGTGCGCACCTCGCGCTGACCGCGCCCGGCGGGGGTAGTCCCCCCGCCGGACCGCGGCGCACCCTCGGGCGGCGGGGGTGGTCCCCCGCCGAAATAGGGGGGTCCCCGCGACCCTCCTAGGGGGTTGTCCAGACGCGCGCGAGGCCCTCCGGGCGGAAGTCTCTGAGGGGTCATCAGCGAGCCGGTGCCCCGGCCGCGCAGGACCCCCTCGGAGGCATCCATGCGCACGCCCGTCACACCCCCGTCCGGCACCGGTGCGCCCGTCCCGCCGCCGGCCGCCCCACCGCTCGCCCCCGACCTGCTGGCCCGGCTCGCCGCCGTCGAGCCGGCCGCGTGGCGCGAGGTCGTGACCCGGTACGAGCGGCTCGTCCGCTCCCGGGTCCGCGGCTTCCGGCTGCAGCCCGCCGACGCCGAGGACGCCGTGGCCGCCACCTGGCTGCGGCTGGCCCAGAACGCGGACCGGATCAACGACGTGGACCGGCTGCCCGGCTGGCTCTCCACCGTCGCCGGCCGGGAGTGCCTGCGGATCCTGGACCGCGCCGCGCACTCCGGCATCCCCGTCGAGGACGCCGGCGTCACCGTCCCGGAGGCGACGCCCGGGCCCGAGCAGCGCGCGGTCGACGCCGTCGTCGACCGGGTGCTGCGGGCGCTGGTCGCCGACCTGCCGCGCCGACGCCGGCTGCTCATCGCCGCCCTCTTCGGCGAGGACACCTGGAGCTACGAGCGGATCAGCCGGGTCACCGGCATCCCCACCGGCTCGATCGGCCCCACCCGGGCCCGCGCCCTCGACCAGCTCCGCCGGCTCGCGGTGGAGCGGGGCCTGGGCTCCGCCCACCCGGTCCTGCGCGGGCTCGCCCCCGCCGCCGGCACCGCGGCGGGCTGAGCGGGAACCGACGCGTCATGGCTCGGGCAACGCGTCGAAGCCCTGCTCCAGCAGGCGTCACGGATCCACGACGCGTCCGGGGCCCGGTCCGCCGCGCGTCACGGCTCCCTGACGCGCTCGGACGGGGCGGCGCGCAGGTAGACCGCCCCCGCCTGCACCCGGCTGCGCACCCCGAGCTTGGCCAGCAGGTGCGTGACGTGGATGCCCACCGTCTTCTCGCTGATGAACAACCGCTGCGCGATCTCCCGGTTGGTGTGCCCGGCGGCGATCTCCCCCAGCACCTCGACCTCGCGCGGGGTGAGCGAGGCGAGGACGTCGCGCCTGCCGGGGGTCCGGCGCGTCGGGACCCGGGCATCCGGGGACCCCGGCGCCGCGGCCCGGGTCGCGACGCCGGCGCGCTCCGACCCCACGACCCGGTCCGGGAGCCGGATCCGCGCCCGTCTGCCGAGGTCGCGGACCTCCTCCAGGAACGGCACGGCGCCCAGCTTCCCGGCGATCGCGTGCGCCTCGGTGAGCGCCTCGGCGGCCGCACGGCTGCGGGTACGGCGCGCCAGCAGCGCCTCCGCACGGCGCAGCTGCCCGTACGCCACGTTGTAGGGCTGGTCCCGGCGCCGCCACTGCGCGGCCACCTCGCCCCAGAGGTCGGGGTCGGAGTCGCCGTCCGCGCGGGTCACCTCGGCGTCGCACATCTGCGCGAACACCCCGACCAGTCCGGCGACCATCGGCACGGCCCGCCGGGCGCGCTCGTGCAGGCCGGCGCCGGACTCCCGGAGCCGGCCCACGACGTCGTCGGGGGGCGGGGGCCGGTCCAGCCGGACCGTCTCGGCGTGGGCGCGCAGCCCGTGCCAGATCAGCGGGGCCTCCAGCCAGACGTCGTCGTGCCCGCTCTCGACCACGTCGAGCCCGGCGACCGTGTGCCCCACCGCCCGCTCCGGCCGGCCGAGGAACATGTCCAGCCCGGCCCGCAGGGTGAGCAGCGGGACCCGGTAGCGGGCGCCGACGGTGTCGTGGGCCAGCATGGCGACGGCGTCGAGGTCCTCGGCGGCCCCGGTGAGGTCCCCGCGCCCGACCCGCATCCGCCCGCGCGAGAGCCGGATGTCCAGCGCCTCGCTGCCCGACGGCCGGGCCCGGAAGGCCTGGTCGATCACCTCGACGGCCTCGTCCCAGCGCCCGCAGCGGAACTGCCCGTTCGCGGCGAGCGCGAGTAGCCGGACGCCGTGGGTGCGCCCGAGGCCCAGCTCGGTGAGCCGCTCGGCGCCGGCCAGGGCGAGGTCGATGCCCTCGGACAGGGCGTTGAGCGGCCCGGAGAGCAGCTCGGCCCGCCGGTGGTAGGCGCTGCCGAGCACCGCGGGCGACCCGCTGGCCTCGGCCACCCGGAGCCCCTCCGCGAGGGCGGCCGCGCCGGCCTGGGTGTCCTCCAGGTAGGCCAGGCTGAACCCGAGCGTGACGAGCACGCGCGCCTGCTCGTCGAGGCTGCCCGCGCGCCGGGCGGCCTCGAGGGCGCGGGTGGCCTCGGCGCGGGCGTCGGCGAACCGGCCCGCGGCCTGCAGCGCCTCGGCGTGCCCGGCGAGCAGCCCGACGTGCGCCTCCCCGCCCAGCCGCAGGGCCTCCCGGTAGGCGCCCTCCGCCTCGACGCCGCGGCCCGCGGCGAGCAGGTAGTCCCCGAGCCGCGCGACCAGCGGGGCCCGGTGCGGGTCGGCGGGATCGGTGAGGGCGATCCGCTCCTGCAGCACGCTGACGGCGGCGTCGTGCTCGCCGGCCAGGTGCGCGGCCTCGGCCGCGCGTTCCAGGCTGGCGGGCCGGTCCAGACCGACCGCGGCGACCGGTTCGGGCCGGGGCTCGGGTGCCGGCCGGACCGGCGCGGACCGCCCCGCGACCAGGTCGGCGACCCGGCGCCAGTGCCGGTAGGCGTCGGCGTAGCCGTGCACCCGCTCGGCGGCGCTCGCGGCGTCCGCGGCCGCGGTGAGGGCCCGCGCGTCGTCGCCCGCCCGGTCCCAGTGGTGGGCCAGCAGCGCGGCCACGGCCGACCGGTCCTCGCCCGCCGTGAGCTCGGCCAGCGCCGCGGCGTACCGGCGGTGCAGGTCGCGACGCTCGGCGGGCAGCAGGTCCGCGGCCACGACGTCGACGGCCAGCCCGTGCCGCAGCCGGTACCCGTCGTCGCCGCCCTCGGCCCCGGGCCCGTCGAGCACGACCGAGCCCTCCTCGACGACGTGCCGGACGGCGGTGAGCAGCCGGTCCGGCGGCAGCCCGGTGACCAGCCGGGCGAGCTCGTGGGAGACGGGACCCTCCGCCACCGACAGGGCCCGGACCACCGTGCGGGCGTCCTCCGGCAGCGCCCGCACCCGGCCGAGCACGAGGTCGCGCAGGGTGCCCGACACCGCCATCGGGTCGTGGTCGCGCAGCGCCCGGACGGTCTCCTCGGCGATGAAGGCGTTGCCGCGGGAGCGCTGCCAGACCAGCTCCACCGGGTCCTCGACGTCCGTGGCGGGCAGCGGCTCGCGGGCCACCAGCTCGGCGATCGCGGGCCGGTCGAGCGGGCCGAGCGGGAGCGCGCGCACCCGCGGGTGCCGGCGCAGTCCGCCGAGCCCGACCTCGTCGAGCCCGGGCGAACCCCCGCCCTCGCGGTGCGTGACGACGACGAGCAGCCGGGCGTCGAGCATGATCGCCGTGAGGTAGGACAGCAGGTCCCGGGTGGCGCGGTCGGCCCACTGCACGTCCTCGACCACGAGCAGGACCGGCCGGTCCGCGGCGAGCCCGAGCAGGACCCGGCCGGCCGCGTCGAGAGGGTGCGGGACGGCCTGCGCGGCTCCGCCCGGCGAGGGCGGCAGCAGCCCGAGGGCCTCCAGCTCGCCCCGCCAGGGCTCGACGATCGCGCGCCCGGCGGGCTCGCGGGCCAGTGCGCGCACGGCGAGGGTGAGCGGCAGCAGCGGCGGGCTCTCCCCGACGTCGACCGCGGCGCCGGCGAGCACGACGGCCCCGGACCGCTCGGCCCGGGCCGCCAGCTCCGCCACGAGCCGCGACTTGCCGACGCCCGCCTCCCCGCAGACCAGCGCGACGCCCGGCGTGCCCGCGCGGGCCGCCTCGAACAGCTCGAGAAGGGACCGCAACTCGTCGGTTCGTCCGATCAGGGGCGGACGGGCCGGGGCGGTCACCCTGCGCACGGTATTCAGCCCGGGCCTCCTGGTCCAGCAGGTCGACCGGCCCGCGACGGGGCCGGGTCGTGGGAGCCCGACGGGCCGGGGCGGCCGCAGGCACGGGACCCCCGGCCCGCGTCTGCGCCACCCCCTCGGCCCCGGCCCGGCGGCACCCTCCCCCACGCCGGAACAGAGCGGGGCGGGCGGCCGCCGGATACGCCGGCCCGGAAAAGTCTCAGCCGGTGCGGCCGGAGGCCGCGAGACCCGCGGTGAACAGCACGAGCACGGCGGCGAGCACGACGAGCAGCGGCGCGGACCAGGCCCCGGTCGCCTCGTGCACCGCACCCACCACGGAGGGGCCGGTGGCGGCGACGGTGTAGCCGCCGCCCTGGACCAGCGCGGACATGCGGCGGTTCTCGACGAGGTCCCGGGCCCGCCGGACGACCAGCGAGAAGATCACGGTGATGCCGCCGCCCTGCGCCGCCCCGCCCAGCGCGCACCACACGACCCAGCCCTGCGGTGCGAGGAGCAGGCCCAGCGGCAGCGCGGCCCACGCCGCGCACACGACGGCCACGACGATCCGGGGCGAGGGGCAGGCCCGCAGCAGCACGGGCACGCCGAAGGCGCCGACGATCGCGGCGATCTGGAAGATCGACGAGCTGACGCCGGCCGCGGAGTCCGTCATCCCGAGCTCGTCGGAGAGCAGCAGCGGCAGCCACGCCGTCACGCCGTAGTAGGCGAAGGCCTGCCCGGCGAACGCGACGGTGAGGCCCCAGACGACCGGGCGGCGCCACCAGACCGGGCCGGCGGCGACGGCGGACCCGTCGGTCCCGTCGGTCCCGTCGTCGGCGGGCCCGGCCGGCGCGGCCTCGGGCAGCGACCGGGTCGCCCACCACCAGACGGCGGCGGCGACCAGCACCAGCACGCCCCACGAGGCGAGCGCGAACCGCCAGTCCGTGGCGCCGGCGATCGGCACGGTCAGCGACAGCGTGATCATCGACCCGACGTTGAGCGCCGCCGTGTACAGGCCGAGCACGGCACCGGCCTGCCGGGGCAGGTCGCGGCCGATCACCACCGGCACCGCCACGTTGCCGACGGTGATGGCGGCGCCGATGAGCAGGGTCCCGGCGACGGCGGCCGGCAGCCCGTCGAGGGAGCGCACGACGGTCCCGGCGAGCAGCACGCCCAGCGCGACCAGCACCCCGCGGCCGAGCCCGGTGCGGGCCAGCAGCGCCGACGCCAGCGGGGTCGCCAGCCCGAAGCACAGCACCGGGAGGCTGGTGAGCAGGCCCGCGGTGCCGGCGTCGATCCCGAGGTCGGCGCGGATCGCCCCGGTGACCGGCGAGACGGCGACGATCGGGCCGCGCAGGTTCAGCGCGAGCAGCAGGATCGCGGCGACGAGCAGCGCGGGCGCGACGGCCCGGGGCGGACTCTGGACGGGAGCATGCGGGGTTTCGTGCGTGGCGGTCACTGGTTCCATCCTTGCAGTACGAAACCCGGATCTCACGCGGTCGTGAGCGAGGGAACTACCGGTCCTCGCCACGCTCGTAGACGTCGGGGACGCCGTCGAGGTCGGAGTCGACCGCCTCCTCCGCCTCCATCCGTCGGTAGTGCGCGTTGCGGATGCGCAGGATCACGCTCGCGACCAGCGCCGACAGCACCGAGCCGGTGAGTACGCCGATCTTGACCTCGCCGTCGACCTCGGACCCCGCGCCGTAGGCCAGCTCGCCGATCAGCAGCGACACGGTGAAGCCGATGCCGGCGAGCACGGACAGCCCCAGCACGTCCCACCAGCTCAGCCCCTCGGCGAGCTCGACGCGGGTGAAGCGCTGCACCGCCCAGGTCGCGCCGAGCACGCCCACGGTCTTGCCCACGACCAGGCCGAGGACGGCGCCGAGGGCGACCGGGTGCGCGAAGGCGCCCACGCCGGCGTCGACCACGGACACCCCGGCGGCGAAGAAGGCGAAGACCGGCACGGCGACCCCGGCCGACAGCGGCCGGAACCGGTGCTCGAAGTGCTCGGCGAGCCCCGGACCGGGCCCCTCGGCGCGCCGGATCACCGGCACGGCGAACCCGAGCAGCACGCCGGCCACCGTGGCGTGCACCCCGGACGCGTGCACCAGCCCCCAGGTGAGGGCGGCGAGGGGCAGCAGCAGCCACCACGACCGGACCCGGCGCTGCACCAGCACGGTGAACACCGCGAGCGGGAGCAGGGCCAGCAGCAGCGGCACGGGGTGCAGCTCGTCGGTGTAGAAGATCGCGATGATGGTGATGGCCAGCAGGTCGTCGACCACCGCGAGGGTGAGCAGGAAGGTGCGCAGCGCCGAGGGCAGGTGGGTCGAGAGGACCGCGAGCACGGCGAGTGCGAAGGCGATGTCGGTCGCGGTCGGGATGGCCCAGCCCGCGGCGGTCCCGGCACCGAGGTTGAGCGCGGTGAAGATCACCGCCGGCACGATCATGCCGCCGACGGCCGCGAACACCGGGAGCGCGGCGCGTCGGGGCTCGCGCAGGTCCCCCGCCACGAACTCGCGTTTGAGCTCCAGCCCGGCCACGAAGAAGAAGATCGCCAGGAGCCCGTCGGCGGCCCAGGTCGCGAGGGTCAGGTCCAGGTGCAGCGCGGCGGGGCCGACGCGCACCGCGCCGAGCGCGGCGTAGGCCTCCCGCCACGGCGAGTTCGCCCAGACCAGCGCGAGGACCGCGGCGCCCACCAGCAGCAGCCCGCCCACCGTCTCGGTGCGGAGCAGGTCGCCGATCCGGCGCGCCTCGGGCCAGCTGCCGCGGGAGAAGAGCGCGGAGGGACGGTTCACGGGCAGGGCCTTTCGGTGTGCGGGCAGGGAGGACCACTCGCCGACCAGACTTCCCGGCACACCGTGGCCCACCCTACGGCACGGCTTGTGCACACGAAAAGCGAAAATGTGGCATCTTCGGTATCGACGCAGGTGAGGAGGCCACGTCATGACCGGTGCCGGCATCGGGTCCGTCCGCGGCCGCAGGCCGACGTCCGCCCCGGCCACCGCGGGCGAGATCTTCGCGCTCGTCCGGCAGGGCGCCGTCGCCACCCGGACCGAGATCGGCCGGGCGACGGGACTGTCCCGGACGGCCGTCGCCGCCCGGGTGGACCGGCTCCTCAAGGAGGGCCTGGTCACCGAGGTGCAGGGCGGTGCCGCGACCGGGGGCCGGCCCGCCGCCCGGCTCGCCTTCCACACCGCCGGGGGCACGGTGCTGGCCGCGTCCGTCGGCGTCAGCCGGACCTCCCTGGCGGTCTGCGACCTCGCCGGCACCGTGCTGGCCCAGGACTCGGTGCGGATGCCCGTGCGCAGCGGGCCGCACGCGGTGATGGAGGCGGTGGGCGAGCGGCTCGCCCGGCTGATCGAGGAGACCGGCACCGATCCCGCCCAGGTCCGCGGCATCGGGCTGTCGATCCCCGGCACCGTGGACTCGGTCGCCGGGTGCAGCATCGGCGTCCCGGTGCTGCCCGGCTGGGCCGAGGTCAAGCTGCCGCCGCTGCTCACCGACCGGTTCCCGGTGCCGGTGCGGGTGGACAACGACGTGAACGTCATGGCGATCGCCGAGCAGCACGCCCACCCCGGCATCGACGACCTGCTCGTGGTGAAGGTGTCGACGGGGATCGGCGCGGCCGTGGTGAGCGGGGGCGCGCTGCAGCGCGGCGCCCGGGGCTCGGCCGGCGAGATCGGCCACACCCAGATCGCCGACGGCCCGGGCACGCCCTGCCACTGCGGCAACCTCGACTGCCTGGAGATCCTGGCCAGCGGCAGCGCGCTGATCCGCGACCTCGCCGCGCGCGGGCGCACCGTCGACACCGTGTCCGGGGTCGTGGACCTGGTCCGCAGCGGCGACGCCGAGGCCGTCCGCCTGGTCCGGACCGCGGGCCGGCGGATCGGCGAGGTGCTGGCCTCGGCGGTGAACCTGCTGAACCCCGCGGTGATCACCGTGGGCGGCGACCTGGTCGGCGCCTACGAGCCGCTGGTCGCCGGCATCCGGGAGTCGGTGTTCAAGCGCTCGGTCGCCACCGCCACGCAGACCCTGCGGGTGGAGCCGGGCGCGCTGGCCGGGCGCAGCGGGGTCACCGGCTGCGCGATCCTCGTGCTGGACCGGGTGCTGTCCCCCTCGGCGGTGGACGACGTCCTGGCCCAGCACGACCTCACCCCGCCGGACTGACCGCCGGGGCCCGGTAGCCGACGAACTCCAGCTCGCGCGAGACCGTGAAGCCGAGGCGCTCGTAGAGCCGGATCGCGGTGGTGTTGGTCGCGGCGGCGTGCAGGAAGGGCCGCTCACCGCGCTCGCGGATCACCGCGCCGACGGCCCGGACGAGGCGGGCGGCCAGCCCCTGCCCCCGCGCGGCGGGGTCGGTGCACACCGCGGAGATCTCGGTGGCCCCGGGCACCCGCATCCGCTCCCCCGCCATCGCGACCAGCGCGCCCTCCCGGCGGATGCCGAGGTAGGTGCCCAGGTGGACCGTCCGCGGCAGGAAGGGACCGGGCCTCGTCCGCGCGACGAGGTCCAGCATCTCCGGCACGTCGGCGACCCCGAGCCGCACGGCCCCGGGGTCCGGGGCGACCTCCAACGCGTCGCCGGTCATCTGCACCCCGGGCAGCTCCATGCCGGTCTCCCAGCCCTCCGGCGCCGTGCGGCGCGGGCCCGCCAGCACCGCCGACCCACCCGCCCCGCTCAGCGCGGCGAGGTCCGCCCAGTCGCGGGCCGCGGGGTCCAGCGGCAACCCGGCGAACGGCGTGACGTCCGGCTGGTAGCGCGCGGCCCGGCCGCGCAGGTCGGCGAACCCGCGGTGCGGGCCGGTGAGGGCGGAGAGGACGGGGTTGGCGAGCGGGTCCGGTACGGCGTCGGGGAACGGGAGAGCCACGAGATCCATCCTGCACCGCCCGCGGGGAGTAGCGTGCCGACGGCTGCGCCCCGACGCGCACGGACGGCACGACCAGGTTGGAGCATCTCCCGTGACGCAGGCATCGACCCCCGCCGTCGTCGGCGGCCCGACCGTCCACCGCACCCGGGGGCGGCTGTCCGACGGCCGGGAGATCCTCTGGTACGACACCGAGCCCGGCCGGGTCCCCGGCACGGACGAGCGCGGCCTGCCCGAGGTGCACAGCGTCTCGCAGATCCGCTACGACGAGCTGCTCGACGAGTGGGTCGCCTACGCGAGCCACCGGCAGACCCGGACCTTCCAGCCCGCCGGCACCGCCGACCAGTGCCCGCTCTGCCCGACGATCCCCGGCCGGGCCACCGAGGTGCCCACCCCGGACTACGAGACGGTGGTGTTCGAGAACCGCTTCCCGTCCTTCTCCGGCGGGGTCGGGCGGGCCGAGGTGGTGTGCTTCACCAGCGACCACGACGGCCGGTTCGGCGCCCTGCCGCCCGACCGCGTCCGGCTCGTCGTCGACACCCTCGCCGACCGCACCGCCGAGCTGTCGGCGCACCCGGACGTCGAGCAGGTGTTCCCGTTCGAGAACCGCGGCCCGGAGATCGGGGTGACCCTCGCCCACCCGCACGGGCAGATCTACGGCTACCCGTTCGTCACGCCGCGGACCCGGCAACAGCTCGAGTCCGCCCGCCGCTACCGGAACCGCACCCGCGGCAACCTCTACGCCGACCTCCTCGAGCGGGAGCGCCGCGAGGCCGAGCGGGTGGTCACCGAGTCCGCGCACTGGACCGCGTTCGTGCCCAAGGCGGCGCGCTGGCCGGTCGAGGTGCACCTCTACCCGCACCGCGACGCCAAGGACCTCCCGGAGCTGACGGACGCCGAGCGCACCGACCTCGCCACGATCTGGCTCGACGTGCTCGGCCGCCTCGAGCTCTTCCACGGCCGCCCGCTGCCCTACATCGCCGCGTGGCACCAGGCCCCGGTGCGCACCGACCGCGACCTGGCGTGGCTGCACCTGGAGCTGTTCTCGATCCTGCGCGCGCCGAACAAGCTGAAGTACCTGGCCGGGTCCGAGTCGGGCATGGGCACGTTCATCAGCGACACCATCCCCGAGGACGTCGCCGCGAAGCTGCGCGCGCTGGGCCCGGGCGGCACCGCCGGCGGGGCCGGGGCATGAGCGTCGCCGCGCACTTCTCCGAGGCCTACGGCCGCCCGCCCGTCGCGGTGTGGGCGGCGCCGGGCCGGGTCAACCTGATCGGCGAGCACACCGACTACAACGAGGGCTTCGTGCTGCCCCTGGCGCTGGACCGGCGGACCCTCGTCGCCGCGGCCCCCGCCGAGGGCGCCACCACGGTCCGGTCGTCCCGGGAGGCCGAACCCGTCGCCTTCGCCGCCGCGACGGTCGTCCCGGGCGAGGTCACCGGCTGGGCGGCGTACGTGGCCGGGGTGGTGTGGGCCTTCCGCGAGGCCGGGCTGCCCGTCGTCGACCTCGACCTGTTCGTGGAGGGCGACGTGCCGGTGGGGGCCGGGCTGTCGTCGTCGGCCTCGCTGGAGTGCGCGGTGGCGGTGGCGCTCGCCGAGCTGACCGGCACCGCGCTCGACCTCACCGAGGTGGCCCAGCTCGCGCGCCGCGCGGAGAACGAGTTCGTCGGCGCGCCCACCGGCGGGATGGACCAGATGGCCGCGATGCACGGCGTCGCGGACCGGCTGGTCTTCCTCGACACCCGCTCCGACCAGGTCGAGCTGATCCCGTTCGCGCTGGCCGCGCACGGCCTGCGGCTGCTGGTGATCGACACCCGGGCTCCCCACCGGCTCGTCGACGGCCAGTACGGCGCCCGCCGCGCCGACTGCGCGAAGGCGGCGGAGCTGCTGGGGGTGCCGGCGCTGCGGGACGCGACCGCGGACTCCGTCGAGACCCTCGCCGACGAGCGGCTGCGCCGCCGGGCCCGGCACGTGGTGACCGAGGACGAGCGGGTGCTCGAGGTCGTCGACCGGCTGCGGGCGGGCAAGGACCCGCGGACGATCGGGCCGCTGCTGGCGGCCTCGCACGCCTCGATGCGGGACGACTTCGAGATCACCGTCCCGCACGTCGACGTGGCCGCGGCCGTGGCCGAGGAGGCCGGCGCGCACGGGGCCCGGATGACCGGCGGCGGGTTCGGCGGCTGCGTGATCGCGCTGGTCGACACGGAGACCGGCGACCGGGTGACCGACGCGGTCACGGGGGCCTACGCCGAGCGCGGCTGGGACGCGCCGGTCGTCTTCGACGCCGTGGCCGCCGACGGCGCGGGGCGCGCGTGAGGGCCGCTCCGACGGGCGCGGGCCGATGACGCCCTGCCCGTGCGGCTCGGGCGAGCCCTACGGGGCGTGCTGCGGCCGCCTGCACGCCGGCGAGCGCGCGGCGACCGCCGAGCAGCTCATGCGCAGCCGGTACGCCGCCTTCGCCCTGGGCGACGAGGCGTACCTGCGGCGGACCTGGCACCGGTCCACCCGGCCGCGGCGGCTGGTGCCGGACCCGACCGTGGAGTGGACGCGTCTGGAGATCGTGGACCGGGTGGCGGGCGGCCCGCTCGACACGGAGGGGATCGTGGAGTTCCGGGCCCACCACCGGGTCGGCGGGCGTGCGGGGGTGCAGGCCGAACGCAGCCGGTTCGTCCGCGAGGACGGGGCCTGGCTCTACCTCACGGCCGAGTGACCGCGTGATGCCGCGACGTGGTCCCGGTCCCGCGGGGTGGCCCCGCGCGCGGGGTGGTCCCGCGGGGTGGTCCCTTCAGCGGCCGGACCAGAGCGGCTCGTAGAGCGCCCACTCGCGCGCCCACGCCGCGTGGTTGCGGGCGGCGCAGCGCGCGTGGACGAGGGCCCGTAGCCCGAGCAGCACCAGGATCCCGACCAGCAGCACCAGCACCGCGCCGACGACGGCGGTGACCCCGGCCTGCAGCTCGTCGACCGGCGGCGGGGCGATCGCCCCGCTCGTGCGGTCGACCCAGACCGGCACGGTCGACCCGGCGGGCTGCGCGCCCAGGACCGGCACGGTCCCGGTGCGCGGGGTGCCGTCCGGCGCGACCCAGGTCGCCGGGGCGGTCACCTGCATGGCCCCCGCGGCGGTGTCGACGCCGATCGCGCCCTCCACCGGCTGGAGGAGCGTGGCGTCGACCGAGACCCGGTTGACCGCGTCGGCGCGCGCCTGCTCGACCCCGTTGCCGTGCAGCTGCATCCCGGTCAGCGCCGCCAGGGCGACGAGCACGAGGCCCAGCACGCCCAGGACCCAGGAGGCCGCCGACTCCACGCGGTCCGTCGTCCGGCGGGGGATCCGGTCGGTCCCCACCGCGGAGTACGGGTGGGGGCGGTCCGAATGATCCGAATTCCCTGGCCGGTGGGATCGCACGTCGGGGGTCCTCTCCACGTCGGTCCCTCCACGGTGCTCCGGGCTGCGGAGTCCGGCAACGCGAGTGAGACCCAGGAGACCGTGGGATCCGTCACGAGGGAGAAGCGGGCCGTCACCGACCGTTCACCGAAGGTCCTCGGCCTCCGGCGGCCTCGGAGCGCCCCACGCGAGCGCCAGCAGGAGCCGCGCCCGGTTCTCCGGGTCGTCGAGCTGGGGCCCGAAGAGCTCGTGGAGCCGCGCCAGGCGGTAGCGCACCGTCTGCGGGTGGACGTGCAGCTCGGCCGCCATCGCCTGCCGGTCACCCAGATGGCGCAGGTACGCGGAGAGCGTCTCGCACAGCCGCTCCCGCGAGGCGGGCGCCGAGGCCTCGAGCGGGCGCAGCACCTGGGCGCGCAGCACCTCCAGCAGCCGCGAGTCGCGGTGCACGATGATCGCGTCGAGGTGCTCCTCGGCGAAGACGGGGTCCTCGGGCAGCACGCCGGTGCGCTGCAGCCGGGCGGCCACCTCGGCGATGTGCAGGCTGGCCGGGAGCCGGTCCGGGGTCACCGTCGGGCCGACGACCGCGCGGGTGCCGCGCAGCATCGCGGTCAGCCGCTGCCGCCGCCCGGTCTGCGCCGGGTCCGGCACGATCGCCCCGGACAGCCGCGCCCGGTTGATCAGCAGCGAGGCGGGGTCGAACCGGGACAGCACCCCGTGCCCGAGCAGGCTGTCGTCCTGCACCAGCACGACGGCGACCTCCTGCGGCACCTGCCAGCCCGCGCGCGCCGCGGCGGCCTGCACCGCCCCCTCGGTCGCCCGGTCGGACAGCAGCAGCTCGACCAGCTCCTCGCGCAGCCGCTCGCGGGCCACCGCGGCCTCGGACTGCTCCAGCACGAAGCCGTGCGCCGCCGACGACGACAGCCGGTCCACGAACGCGAACACGCCCTCGGCCAGCCCGGCCAGGACCGCGGGCTCGAGCTGCAGGTCGACCGCCACCAGCGCGACGTGCCGCCAGAACACCCGCGCCCCGAGCTGGAAGGCCGACAGCAGCGTCGAGACGTCCCTTCCCTCCCGCCACTGCGTCCGGCCGATCTCCTCGAACAGCTCCTGCTCGCCGAACCCCGACGGGTGGTCCCCCGTGAGCTCCCCCGGGCCGTCGCCCTCGTTGCTGGCGGCGACCAGGTGGTGCAACGCGTGGTGCGCGGCCGCGGCCACCTCGACCCGATTCGCGTCGACGAACCGGGCGTAATCCGGCCATTCGGTCAACAATGCCGCACTGACCTCCTCCAGCACGGCGGGGACCCGCGCGAGCAGGGCGTCGACGAGGCCGTCCGTCCCGGTGCGCGGCGTGTCCACTCCGGAGTTGTACGCCCGGAGGGGCGACGACCGCACCCCTTTTGTACGTTCGTGACAATTCTCGACCGAAAGAATTAACGCGGGTTGAGGAGAGACCCACGGCCGTCCTGCGACACGATCAGCGCCGTGGGACGGGGGAACGGGACGCCCGGCGGGGCGTCGGGAGGCGCGCGCGCCGGTTCGGCGGAGGCCGGCCGTCCGTCCGTGTCCGGCCCGTCCACGGCGGGTCCCGCCGCCGACCCGACCGATCCCGTCGGTGCCGACCGGTTGCGCCGGGCCGAGGCCACCGAGAACTTCCCGGTCGCGATGCGCGTCCTCCCCGCGCGGTATCGCCGCAGGTTGCGGGCGGTGTACGACGTCGTACGGACGATCGACGACCTGGGCGACGAGGGCACCGGCACCCCGGCCGAGCGGATCGCGGCGCTCGAGGCCTTCCGCGCGGACCTGCACGCGGCCGCGCCCACGCGCCCCGCGCTGCGCCGGCTGGCGGCGGTCGCACCCGACCTCCCCGCCGAGCCGTTCGACCGGCTCCTCGACGCGAACGTCCAGGACCAGCGGACCGCGACCTACGACACCTGGGACGCACTCCTCGGGTACTGCGCCCTGTCGGCGGACCCCATCGGGCGGCTCGTGCTGGCGGTGTTCGACGTGCCGGCGGACGGCGAGCTCGAGCACGCCTCGGACGCCGTCTGCACGGCGCTGCAGCTGCTGGAGCACCTGCAGGACGTCCGCGAGGACCGCGGCCGGGGCCGGATCTACCTGCCCGCCGAGGACCGCGCCGCGTTCGGCGTGACCGAGGCCGAGCTGGACCGCGCGGTCGCCACGGACGCCCTGCGCGCCCTCGTCCGGCACGAGACGCGGCGCGCGGAGCAGCTGCTCGACGCGGGGACGCCGATCGTCGGCGCGCTCCGCGGCTGGCCGCAGCTCGCCGCGGCCGGGTACGTCGCCGGGGGCCGGGCGGCCGCCGACGCGCTACGCCGGGTGGACGGCGAGGTCCTGGGCCGGGCCGCGGAGGCCGCGCACAGCCGGAAAAGGGATGTGTTGCGGCACCTGCCCGCGGTACTCCTGCGCGAACGATCACCCCTGGCGGGGTCCGGCCGGGCGCGCCGGCCGGTTCCCGCGCGCCGGGACCGGCCCCGACCGGACCTCCCGCGCCCGACCCCCCGGAGCTGCCGATGACCGACCCCGCCCGACCGACCGTCACCACCGCCGCCACGCCCGACCGCTCCTCCGACCCGCACGCGTCCACCGGCCCCGGGACCGAGCGCCCCACCGACCGCACGCCCGTCGACTACTCCGCCGACCTCCCCGCCGCCTACGCCGCCTGCGAGGAGATCACCCGCCGCGAGGCCCGCAACTTCTCCTACGGGATCCGCCTCCTGCCGGCCCCGAAGCGCGCGGCGCTCTCGGCCGTCTACGCCCTCGCCCGCCGGATCGACGACATCGGCGACGGCGACTTCGACCCGCCCGGCGGGGTCGGCGCGGTCTCCTTCGCCCAGAAGTCCGCCGCGTTGGCCGAGGTCCGGGCGTCCGTGCAGGCGATGCGCGACCGGGTGCCCGACCCGACCGACCCCGTGCTGGTCGGCGTCGCCGATGCGGCCCGCCGCTACCCGATCCCGCTCGGCGCCTTCGAGGAGTTGGTCGACGGGGTCGAGGCCGACGCGCGGATGGACGACGAGGCGGCGCGAACCGGCGAACCGGCCCGCCCCCACGCGACGTTCGACGAGATGACGGTCTACTGCCGGCAGGTCGCGGGCTCGGTGGGCCGGCTGTGCCTGGGCATCTTCGGCTCCCGCCCGGACCCGCACGCCGCCGGGTACGCCGACCGGCTCGGCATCGCGCTGCAGCAGACCAACATCCTCCGCGACATCCGGGAGGACCTGCGCAACGGCCGCGTCTACCTGCCCACGGACGAGCTCGCGCGGTTCGGCGCCGCGCTGCGGCTGGACGCGTCCGGCGCCCTGGCCGACCCGGACGGCGCGCTCGCCGCCTACATCCGGTTCGCCGCGGACCGGGCACGCGGCTGGTACGCCGAGGGCCTGAAGCTGCTGCCGCTGCTCGACCGCCGCAGCGCCGCCTGCGCCGGCGCCATGGCGGGCATCTACCGGCGGCTGCTCGAGGACATCGCCGCCGACCCGCGGTCGGTGTACGCGCAACGGCGGTCGCTGTCGGGGGCGCAGAAGATCGGGGTGGCGCTGCGGGCCCTGGCGGGGCGGACCGCGTGAGGGGCGGGGCGCGGGTCGCGGTCGTCGGCGGGGGGCTCGCCGGCGTGGCCGCCGCGCTCCGGTGCGCCGACGCGGGGCTCACGGTCACCCTGCTGGAGTCGCGTGCCCGGCTCGGCGGCGTCGCGGGCTCGTTCACCCGCTCCGTGCAGGCGGACTCGGAGGCGGGGGAGCTGGCCGTGGACACCGGCCAGCACGTCCTCCTCCGCTGCTGCACGGCCTACCGCGATCTCGTCGCGCGGCTCGGCGCCGCAGACCTGATCCTGCTCCAGGAGCGGCTGGACATCCCGGTGCTGGCGCCCGGTGCCGCTCCGGCCCGGCTGCGCCGCACCGGCCTGCCCGCCCCCCTGCACCTGGGAGCCGCCCTGCTGCGCTACCGCCACCTCTCCGTCGCCGACCGGTTCCGGCTGGCCCGGGCCGCGCTCGCGCTCGGCCGGGTCGACCGAACGGACCCCGAGACGGACGCCCGGTCCTTCGGCGACTGGCTCGCCGCCCACGGGCAGGGCCCCCGGGCCGTCGACGCGCTGTGGGACCTGGTCGGCATCGCCACCCTCAACGCCCGAGCCGGCGAGGCCTCCCTCGCGCTCGCCGCCACGGTGTTCCAGCTCGGCCTGCTCACCGACGCCGCCGCGGGCGACATCGGCTGGGCCACCGCGCCGCTCGGCGCGATCCACGACGACGCCGCCCGCCGCGCCCTCGCGGCGGCCGGTGTGGAGGTGAGGCGGTCCGCGAAGGTGCGGGCGCTCGTGCAGGACGGGACCGACCCGGACGGCCGGTGGCGGGTCCTCGTGGGAACGACCGACGGAGAGGAGGAGCTCGTGACCGACCGGATCGTCTCCGCCGTGCCCCCGGGCCCGGCGGAGCGGCTGCTGCCCGCGGGAGCGCTCCCGCTGCCCGAGGGCTGGGCCGCGCGGCTGGGCAGCACCCCCATCGTCAACGTGCACGTCGTCTACGACCGGCGGGTGCTCGACTCCCCCTTCGCGGCGGGCGTCGGCACTCCCGTCCAGTGGGTCTTCGACCGGACCGCGCAGTCCGGTGCCGCGGCCGTCTACGGGCCGCGGGCCCAGTACCTCGCCGTCTCGCTCTCCGCGGCCGACGACCTCGCCCGCCTGCCCGCGGCCGCGCTGCGGGAGCGGTTCCTGCCGGCGCTCGGGGCGCTGCTGCCGGCCGCCCGGGAGGCGGTGGTCCTCGAGTCCTTCGTGACCCGCGAGCCGCACGCCACCTTCCGCGGTGCTCCGGGCCAGGCCGCCTTCCGGCCCGGCCCCCGCACCGCGCGGCCCGGCCTGTACGTGGCCGGCGCGTGGACCGACACCGGGTGGCCCGCGACGATGGAGGGTGCGGTGCGCAGCGGCGAGGCCGCCGCCGCGGCCCTGCTCGCGGACCGGGCGGACCTCCCCGCGGAGGTGGCCGCATGACCGCCGTCCTGGGTCGCCACGACACCGTCCCCGCCGGGCCGGACGTCCCCGCCCTGCTCGCGGGCTGCCGGGACGCCGTCACGCCCGCGCTGCAGGCCGCCGTCGCCCGGCTCGACACCGCCAGCCGCGAGCAGGCCGAGTACCACCTGGGCTGGGTCGAGCTCGACGGCTCGCCGGGCCGCGGCGGCGGCAAGGCAGTCCGGCCGGCGCTGGCGCTGCTGTCCGCCCGGGCCGCGGGGGCACCCGCCGGGACCGGGCTCGCGGGCGCCGTGGCGGTGGAGCTGGTGCACAACTTCTCCCTGCTGCACGACGACCTCATGGACGGCGACACCGAGCGCCGCCACCGGCCGACCGTCTGGGCCCGCTGGGGCGCGGCCTCGGCGATCCTGTGCGGCGACGCCCTGCTCGCCCTGGCCACCGAGGTGCTGCTGGAGGACCCGTCGCCGCACGCGGCCGAGGCGGCACGGCTGATCGCCACCACCACCCGGGAGCTGATCCGCGGGCAGGCCGAGGACGTCGCGTTCGAGGACCGCACGGACGTGGGCGTCGACGAGTGCCTCTCCATGGCCGCCGGCAAGACCGGGTCGCTGCTGGCCACCAGCGCCGCCATCGGCGCCGTCCTGGCCGGGGCGCCGCCCGCGACCGTCGCCGGCCTGCGGGACTACGGCGCGGCGGTCGGGCTGGCCTTCCAGCTCGTCGACGACCTGCTCGGGATCTGGGGCGACCCGGCCGTCACCGGCAAA
The DNA here is from genome assembly GCF_042658055.1 of Pseudonocardia lutea. NCBI lineage: Bacteria > Bacillati > Actinomycetota > Actinomycetes > Pseudonocardiales > Pseudonocardiaceae > Pseudonocardia > Pseudonocardia lutea. The sequence goes on along the minus strand of NZ_JBHSQK010000041.1, from coordinate 71,401 downwards.
CCCGTGCTGTCCGACCTGCGCTCGCGCAAGAAGTCCCTGCCGGTGACCTTCGCCGTGCAACGGGGCGGCGCGGCCGGGCAGGAGCTGGCCGCGTGGCTGGCCCGGTCCGGGGAGCAGACCGAACCGGAGCTCCGCGNCCTCGTCGAACGCGGCGGCGGACGCGCGTGGGCCGCCGCCGAGGCGCGGCGGCAGATCGACCTCGCCGAACGGGCCCTCACCGGTGCCGGGCTCGCCGACGGCCCGCGCGCGGAGCTCGTCGCGCTCGGGCGCCACCTCACGAACCGCGACTTCTGACCCCGGCGACGCTGCCCGCCGATCCTTCACACAGGGAGAACTGGTGACCCTCACCGCACCGGAGAACCGCACGACCGAGGCGGGTGACGCCCGGCGGACGCTCGACGCGGCCGTCGGGTTCCTCAGGTCGATCCAGCACGAGCGCGGCTGGTGGCAGGGCGACCTCGAGACCAACGTGACGATGGACGCCGAGGACCTGCTCATGCGGGAGTTCCTGGGCATCCGCACCGCGCGCGAGACCGAGGAGGCCGCGCGCTGGATCCGCTCGCAGCAGCGTTCCGACGGCACCTGGGCGACCTTCGCGGGCGGCCCCGGCGACCTGTCCACCACCGTCGAGGCCTGGGTGGCGCTGCGGCTGGCCGGCGACGATCCCGGCGCCGGCCACATGCGGGCGGCGGAGAAGTTCGTCCAGGCCGAGGGCGGCCTCGAGCGCTCCCGGGTGTTCACCCGGATCTGGCTGGCCCTGTTCGGCCTGTGGTCCTGGGACGACCTGCCGAACATGCCCCCGGAGCTGATCTTCCTGCCGAAGTGGTTCCCGCTGAACGTCTACGACTGGGCGTGCTGGGCCCGCCAGACCGTGGTGCCGCTGACGATCGTCGCCACCCTGCGGCCCGTCAGGCCGCTGCCCTTCGCCGTCGACGAGCTGCGGTCCGGCGCGGCCCCGGAGCGGTTCGACGCGCCGTGGACCTGGTCCGGGGTCTTCCAGCGGCTCGACGTCGGCCTGCACGCCTACGCGAGGCGGCCGGTCGCGCCGCTGCGGCGGCTGGCGATGCGGCGCGGGGCGGAGTGGATCCTGGCCCGGCAGGAGGCCGACGGCGGCTGGGGCGGGATCCAGCCGCCGTGGGTGTACTCGCTGCTCGCGCTGCACCTGCTCGGCTATCCGCTCGACCACCCGGCGATGAGGGCCGGCCTCGCGGGCTTCGAGCGGTTCCTCGTCCGCCGGGAGACCCCGGACGGCACGATCCGCATGCTCGAGGCCTGCCAGTCCCCCGTCTGGGACACCTGCCTGGCCGTGACCGCCCTGCTCGACGCCGGCGTCCCCGCCGACGACCCCGCGGTCGTCCGGGCCTCGACCTGGATGCTCGACGAGGAGATCCGGGGCGTCCGCGGGGACTGGGCGGTCCGCCGCCCGGAGCTCCCCGTGGGCGGCTGGGCCTTCGAGTTCGACAACGACGGCTACCCCGACACGGACGACACCGCCGAGGTGGTGCTCGCCCTGCGCCGGGTCGACCACCCGGAGCCGGGGCGCCTGCGCGCCGCGGTCGACCTCGGCATCACCTGGAACATCGGCATGCAGTCGAGCGACGGCGGTTGGGGCGCCTTCGACGCGGACAACACGCGCGAGCTCGTCACCAAGCTGCCCTTCTGCGACTTCGGCGCGGTCATCGACCCGCCGTCGGCCGACGTCACCGCGCACGTGGTCGAGATGCTCGCCCACGAGGGCCTGGCCGACGGCGAGGCGTGCCGGCGCGGGGTGCGGTGGCTGCTCGACCACCAGGAGCCCGACGGCTCGTGGTTCGGCCGGTGGGGCACCAACCACGTCTACGGCACCGGCGGCGTCGTCCCGGCGCTGGTCGCGGCGGGGATCCGCGCCTCCGACCCGGCGGTCCGGCGCGCGGTCGCCTGGCTGGAGCGCCACCAGAACGCCGACGGCGGGTGGGGCGAGGACATCCGCTCCTACGCCGACCGGAGCTGGGTCGGCCGCGGCGAGTCGACCGCCTCGCAGACCGCGTGGGGGCTGCTCGCGCTGGTCGCGGCCGGCGAGGCGCGCTCCGCGGCGGCCCGCCGCGCCGTCGGGTTCCTCGCCGCCACCCAGCTGCCCGACGGCAGCTGGGAGGAGGAGATGTACACGGGCACCGGCTTCCCGGGCGCCTTCTACATCCGCTACCGGCTCTACCGGATGGTCTTCCCCGTCTCCGCCCTCGGGCGCTGGTGCCAGGAGGTGGGCGCATGAGTGCACCGCGAGCCGTACCGGCCCTGGGGCCGCCGGTCGTCTGCGCGCCGCTGGGCGTGGAACGGGCGGCCCTGCGCGGCGTGATCGGCGACGCGACCGTCGTGCGGACCGGGATGGGCCCGGTGCGCGCGCAGGCCTCGGCGGCGTGGATCGCCTCGGGCGGCCCCCGTCCGGTCCTGGTCACCGGCGTGGCCGGTGCGCTGGACGCCGCGGTCAGGGCCGGCGACCTGGTCGTGGCCGACGAGATCCGGTTCACGGACTTCCGCGCACCGGTGCCCGTCCCGACCGCGGCCCCGCTCGCCGCGGCGCTGCGCCGGCTCGGGCTGCGGGTGCACCTCGGCCCGGTCGTCTCCTCCCCGACGGTGGTCGACGGCGCGCGGCGCACCGGCCTGGGCCGGGAGGGCGCCCTCGCCGTCGACATGGAGTCCGGGCGGCTCGCCGACGCGGCCGCCGGCGGGCCGTTCGCGGTCGTCCGGGCGATCGTCGACACCCCGGAGGCGCCGCTCGTCCGGCCGGGCACCCCGGTCCGCGGCTTCACCGCCCTTCGGTCGCTGCGCCGCGCCGCCCCGGCGCTGCGGGAGTGGTTCGCCGCGGTGTGGACGGCACCCGCCGCGCGGGAGGTCGTGCTCGCCGAGCCGCGGAGCTTCTGCGCCGGGGTGGAGCGGGCGATCGACATCGTCGACCGCGCGCTCGACCGCTACGGGGCGCCGGTCTACGTGCGGCGGCAGATCGTGCACAACGCCCACGTCGTGCGGCGGCTGACCGAGCGCGGCGCGGTGTTCGTCCAGGAGGTCGAGGAGGTGCCGCGGGGCGCGACCTGCGTGCTCGCCGCGCACGGCGTGTCCCCCGCGGTCCGCGCCCAGGCCGAGGCCCGTGACCTCGCCGTGATCGACGCGACCTGCCCGCTCGTCGCCAAGGTGCACGCCGAGGTCAAGCGGAACACGGGCCGCGGCGAGACCGTCTTCCTCATCGGCCACTCCGACCACGAGGAGGTCGAGGGCACGGTGGGCGAGGCGCCCGCCGACATCGTCGTGGTCGAGGACGAGGCCATGGCCCACACGGTGACCGCACCCGACCCGGGCCGCGTCTCCTACGCGATGCAGACCACCCTCGCGGTGGACGAGGCCGAGCGGATCGCCGCGGTGCTGCGCGGCCGGTTCCCGGCGATCTCCGCCCCCCGCCGCGACGACATCTGCTACGCCACCACGAACCGTCAGCGCGCGATCCGCGCGGTGGCCGCCGGGACCGACCTCGTGCTCGTGGTCGGCTCGGAGAACTCGTCGAACTCCCGCCGGCTGGCCGAGGTGGCCGCCCGCGCCGGGACCCCGGCCCACCTCGTCGACGACGTCGGCGGGATCGACCTGACCTGGCTCCGCGGGGCCCGGCGGGTCGGGGTCAGCGCGGGGGCGTCGGCGCCCCCGGAGCTCGTCGACGAGGTCGTGTCCTGTCTCTCCGGCCTCGGCCCGGTCGCCGTCTCGACGACCACGACCGGGACCGAGGACGTCGTCTTCACCCTTCCCAAGGAGGTGAGCTGACATGGACGTCCCTGCGAGCGAGCTCGCGAGCGAACCCTCTGCGCCGGCACACCCCTCCCCTCGCGCTCACCTCGAAGGACAGTGATCCCATGGCCATGCCACTGCGCCAGTCGATCCGTCTCGGTTCGTACCTGCTGAAGCAGAAGATCAAGGGGACCGAGAAGTACCCGATCCTGGTCGAGCTCGAACCGCTGTTCGCCTGCAACCTCAAGTGCAACGGCTGCGGCAAGATCCAGCAGCCCGCGCACCTGCTCAAGCAGCGCATGCCGGTCGACCAGGCCGTGAACGCCGTCGTCGAGAGCGGCGCCCCGATGGTCTCCATCGCCGGCGGCGAGCCGCTGATGCACAAGGAGATCGACGTCATCGTCCGGCGGCTGCTGGACCTCGGCAAGATCGTGTTCCTGTGCACCAACGCGGTGCTGCTGCCCAAGCACCTGCACCGCTTCACCCCGCACAAGAACTTCGCCTGGATGGTGCACATCGACGGGCTGCGCGAGCGGCACGACGAGTCGGTGGCCAAGGAGGGCGTGTTCGACCAGGCCGTGGCCGCCATCCGGATGGCCCAGGAGGCCGGGTTCCGGGTCAACACGAACACCACGTTCTTCGACACCGACACCCCGCAGGACGTCATCGACGTGCTCGACTACCTCAACGACGAGCTCAAGGTCGACAACATGCAGATCTCGCCGGGGTACGCCTACGAGAAGGCCCCGGACCAGGAGCACTTCCTGGGCGTGCAGCAGACCCGCGAGCTGTTCAAGAAGGCCTTCGACGGCGGCCGGCGGCGGAGGTGGCGGCTCAACCACTCCTCGGTCTTCCTGGACTTCCTCGAGGGGCGCCGGGACCTCGAGTGCACGGCGTGGGCCATCCCCTCGTACTCGCTGCTCGGCTGGCAGAAGCCCTGCTACCTGCTCGAGGACGGCCACGTGAAGACCTACAAGGAGCTGATCGAGGACACCGACTGGGAGGCCTACGGGCGCGGCAGGGACGAGCGCTGCGCCAACTGCATGGCCCACTGCGGCTACGAGCCCTCGGCGGTGTTCGCCACGCTGGGGTCGCTGCGGGACACCATCCGCACCGCCGCGGGCGCCTGAGCGGGACCCGGGAGAAGGTCGGGGAGCAGATCGGGCAGGTCGGCACGGTGCCGGGGCGGGGACCCACGGGGAGGTCACAACGGGCAACCGGCCCGTTATCTCCCCGTGATCCCGCCCGCTACACTCCGGCACACGCGTTCGACCGAGAGCGCGGCCTGGTACCCCGAGCCGACAAGGACCTGCATGCCGGAGCACCGGATGACGACTCTGATCCACCTCCCCCCGGTCGGAGCCCTGCTGCGGCACGCCGGCCGTCCGCTGCTGGAGTCGACGCTCATCCCCCTCCTGCTGTTCTGGATCCTGTTCACCCACGAGGGGTTCGAGGCCGGGATGATCGGCGCGCTGGCGTGGTCGGCGCTGGCCATCGGCCGGCGGGTCGTCACCCGGCGGAAGATCCCGGCCGTGCTGTGGCTGAGCACGGTCCTGCTCGTCGCCCGCACCGTCGTCGGGCTGTGGAGCGGGTCCGCGTTCCTCTACTTCCTGCAGCCCACCGTGCAGAACTTCGTGTTCGCGGGGCTGCTGCTGGTCACGCTCGGGCTGGAGCGACCCCTGCTGGCCAAGCTGGCGGACGACTTCTGCGCCTTTCCGGACGCGCTGACCCAGCACCCGCGCATGAAGAGCTTCTTCAAGAAGGTCTCGCTGCTGTGGGCGGCGGTCTTCCTGGTCAACGGGATCACCACCCTCGCGGTGCTGGCCACGCAGACCGTCGGCGACTTCCTCATGGTGTCCACCGCCGGCTCGTACTCGCTGGTGGCGGTGGGCATCGGGCTCTCGCTGTGGTGGTTCCACCGCTCGCTGGCGGGCGAGGGCATCGGGCTGCGGATCGGCGTGCCGCAGCCGAAGCTGCGCGTGGGCTGACCCCGACCGCAGTACGGAGCCATGACGCGTACCAGCACCTGGCTCAGAGGGCGTCGTGGAGCCATGACGCGCTCGGCTCAGAGGCGGCGGGCCAGGTCCTCGAGCTCGGCGTCGAGGGTGCGCCGGGAGAACTCCCGGGCCCGCCGGCTCAGCTCTTCCCGGCCGCCGGGGTCGGCGCGCAGCCGTCGGACCGCCGCGGTGACGTCCGCGGGCCGCGGGCAGACCACCGCGAGCCCGGCCTCCTCGGTCATCCGGGCCCCGGCGCGGCCGTGCCCCGGCACGGGGTTCGCGAACAGCACGGGCGTGCCGACGGCGAGCGACTCGCTGGCGATCATGCCGCCCGCGGTGGTGAGCACCAGGTCCGCCGCCGTGATCAGCTCGGGCACCCGGTCGGTCCAGCCCAGCGCCGTCAGCCCCGGCGCGCCGCGGGCGGCCAGCCGGGTCCGCAGCCGTTCGTTGCGCCCGCACAGCACCACGGCCTCGACCGGGGGTCCCTCCCCCGCCCCGCCGGCCAGCACGGCGTCGACCACGCCCTCCATGCCCCCGAAGGCCAGCGAGCCGCCGGTCACCAGGACCACGAACGCCCCTGCGGGCAGACCGAGCGCGCGCCGGGTGGCCGCGCGGTCGCCGGGACGGAAGCGCTTGTCGACCGCCGCCGGCGCCACCCGCACCTCGGCCTCCGGGACCAGGCCCGCGGCCTGCGCGCGACTGGCGGGCAGCAGCGTCCAGGTCTCGTCGACGTCCGCCCACACCCAGAACGGGTGCACCGCGACGTCCGTGACGACCGCGACGCTGCGGGCGGGCAGCTGTCCGCGGCGGCGCAGCCAGGAGAGCCCGCCGCTGATCATCGGGTAGGTGGACACCACCAGGTCGGGGCGCTCCTCGCGCAGCAGCGGGGCCAGCGACCGGCCGAGCCGGGCGGCCGCCACGTGCTTGCAGAGCGCGGCGAACCGCGGATGGCGGACCAGCAGGTCGTAGCCCAGGCCGTACAGGCCGGGCGCCCAGCGCATGGTCACGGCGTAGGAGCGGCGCAGCACCGCGTCCCGCAGGCCGCTGCCACGCCCGCCGCTCGCGCTCTCCACCTCGTGCACCTCGGCCCCGGGCCACAGCTCGCGCATCCGCGCCGCGAGGGCGCGGGCGGCCGCCACGTGCCCCTCCCCCACCGGGGCCGAGAGCACCAGGACCCGGCGTGGCGCTGGACCGTCCATACAGGACACCCTACCCCCGTCCCCGCTCCCCGAATCACTCCCCAGGCAAGGACGACATGACCGATCCGCAACGGTTGCTGCTGGTCACCGGCAGCCTGGGCGCGGGCCACCACGCGGCCGCCCGCGCCGTCGAGGAGCGCGCCCGGCGGCTGTGGCCGGGCGTCGAGGTGACCTGGACCGAGACCCTCGACGGCATGGGCCGGCGGACCGGCCCGGTGTTCCGGGCCGTCTACGCCGGGTGCGTCCGGTACCTGCCCTGGCTCTACGCGCTGTACTTCCGCCTGCTGTGGCACGTGCCGTTCTTCCGGGCCGGCACCCGCGCGGTCGTCGGGCGGTGGAGCGGCCGCGGCCTGGAGCCGGTGCTCCGCGAGCACCGCCCGGACCTGGTCGTCGCCACCTTCCCCGAGGGCATCACCGGCCTGGCGTGGCTGCGCCGCCACGGGCGGTTGCCGGTGCCGTCGGTCGCGCTGGTCGCCCTGGTCAACGACCCCGCCCCGCACCCGCTGTGGGCCTCTCCGCTGCTGGACCTGCACCTCGTCAGCACCGAGGAGGGCGCCGCGCTGCTGCGCCGGACCGCGCCGGGCGCGGCGGTCCGGGTGGCCGCCCTCCCGGTGCTCTCGGCGTTCACCCCGCCCGAGGAGGCGCCCCGGGAGCGACCCCGCGCCCTGGTCTCCTGCGGCTCGCTCGCCTTCGGCGACGTCGCCGCGGCCTGCGCGGGCGCGCTCGACGCCGGCGCCGACGTGCTCGTCACCACGGGCCGGCTGCCCGCGCTGCGCCGCCGGCTGCAGCGGCTGGCCGGCAGCCACCCGCACGGGGCGCGGCTCACCGTCGTCGACTGGATCGACGACCCGGCCTCCGCCACCCGGGAGGCCGACCTGGTGATCACCAACGGTGGGGGGGCGACCGCGCTCGAGGCCCTCGCCTGCGCCCGGCCGCTGCTGCTCGCCGACCCGATCCCCGGGCACGGGCGGGCCAACGCCGAGGTGCTCGCCGCCGCGGGTCTCGCGCGGATCTGCCGCGGCCGGGCGGGCGTGGCGGAGGCGCTCGCGGACCTGCGCGACCCCGGCGCGCGGGCGGTCGCGGTCAAGGACCTGCGACGCCGGCTCGAGGCCCACGACCTGGACCGGGACGTCGCGGCGCTGGACGGCCTCGGCGCGGCCGGCCCGGTGGCGCCCGCCGAGCAGCGGCTGCGCCCGCAGGACGCGCTGTTCGTGCACGCGGCCACGCGGGAGGTCCCGCAGCAGGTCGGCGCCCGGATCACGGTGCAGGGCGCGCCGGCCGAGGGCTGGGTGGAGCACCTCGACGCCCTGGTCCGCGAGCGCGCGCCCGGCCTCGACCTGCTGAACCGGCGGCTGGCCACGGCGCGGCCGGGCCGGCCGCTGCGCTGGGTGCACGATCCCGCCCCCGACCCGGCGGCCCACGTCCGGCGCGAGGTCTGGCGGATCGGGCCGCGCGGCGACCACCCGAGCTGGGACGCGGCCGTCACGGCCTTCTTCGCCGACCCGCTCGACCCCGGGCTGGGCTGGGAGGTGCAGGCCGCCTGTGCCGACACCGGCGAGGCCGCCGTGCTGGCCCGGGTCCACCACGCGCTCGGCGACGGGCTGGCGGTCACGGACGGGCTGATCCGCCTGCTCACCGACGAGAACGCCGGCACGCCGGCCGCCCGGCTCGCCGCCGTCGGCCCCGAGGGCCGCAACGAGCGGCTCCGGCACGCCCTCACCGTCGTCCGGGGGATCGCGAGCCTCGCCACCGCCGGGCCCGCGGGGCGGTCGCCGCTGGTCGGGCGCTCGGCACCCGGACCGCAGCGGCTCTCCGTCGATCTCGACGGCGCCGCGGTGCGCCGCGCCGCGCGCGCCCACGGCGTCGGCACCACGGTGCTGGTCCTGGCCGCCCTCGCGCAGACGCTGCACGAGGAGCTCGACGTGCCGCCGCGGATCCGCACGATGGTGCCGATGACGACCCGCACGCGCGCGGGGGTCGGCAGCCGGGCCGGCGGGAACCGGACGGCCGCGGTCTCGGTCGACCTGCCGACCGGCCCGATGAGCCGGGCCGAGCGGATCGCGCGGGTGGACCGCGCGCTGGCCGCCGGCTCGTCGGCGGGCCAGCCGGAGGGGGCGGCGGCCGTGCTGGCCGCGCTGGGCCTGCTCCCCGGCCGCGTGCAGGCGCCGCTGGTCCGGTTCGTCTACGGTCGGCGCTTCTTCCACCTGCTCGCCTCGGTCATGCCGGGGGCGCGCCGCCCGTTGCACGTGCGCGGCGGGCTGATCACCACCGTGCAGCCGGTGCTGCCGCTCGCCGACGGCGTCGGGCTGGCCGTCGGGGCGCTGCACTGGGGTCGCCACACCTGCGTCGGGATCACCGTGGACCCCGCGGTCGTTCCCGTGATCGAGGGAATACCTGCTGGCCTGAGGCGGTCGTTGGGGAGTATGCAGCTACCCGAACGCTGAGCGGAGCTCACGGTGCGAAGATCAGCACCGATCGGGACCATTCGGGACGTGCGCACCGGGGGGGTGGGTATGGACGGCGACATGCTGATCGCGGTGCCTGCCGCCGTGCTCGGGGCGGCCGGGTTCGGGCTCGCCACCGCGGCCCAGCAGCGCGCCACGCACGAGGTGGAGACAGCCCCGACGCTGAACCCGCGGCTGTTCACCACCCTGCTGCGCCGACCGATGTGGCTGCTGGGGCTGGTGGCCACCGTCGTGGCGCTGTTGCTGCAGCTCATCGCGCTGGCGTACGGCGCGATCGCGGTCGTCCAGCCGCTGCTCGTCACCGGGGTGGTGTTCGCCGCGGCCTTCTCCTCGCTGATGTCCCGGCGCCGGCCCGACCCGCTGATCCTGCTCGGCGCGCTGCTCTGCGCCGCCGGGATCGCGGCGTTCCTGCTGCTCGCCCGTCCGGTGCCGGCGGACCAGGAGCATGTCGACGTCTGGGGCGGGCTGCCGCTCGCGATCGCACTGGCGGCCGCGGTGGTCGGGTCGATCGTGTACTCGTCGCTGGTGACGCACCCCACCCGGGTGCTGGCGCTCGCCCTGGCCACCGGGATCATGTACGGCGTCACGGCGGGGCTGATGAAGGTGGTCACGGGGCAGCTGCGGGTCGGGCTGCTCGAGCCCTTCCAGCACGTCACGCTCTACGCGGTGTGCGTGATCGGCCCGATCGGCTTCCTGCTGAGCCAGAACACCTTCCAGCAGGGGCGGATGGTGTCGCCGGCGGTCGCCGTGATCACGAGCGTGGACCCGGTGGTCGCGGTGCTCATCGGCGTGTGGTGGCTGGGCGAGCGGCTCGACAGCACGCCGACGCTGCTCGCCGGGCAGTGCGTGGCCGCGGCGGTGGTGATCGCCGGCATCGCCTTCATCAGCCTGCGCGGCAGCCACCTGCTCCACGAGCTCGACGCGGAACAGGCGGCCGCCGGGCGGGCGGGCCCGGACGTGGCGCCGGGCTGAGCCGCACCATGCCACCGTCCGTCGTCCGCGCCAGGCAACCGAACCGTCGGATCCCGCGTCCTCCGGTCGCGTCGTGGAACCGTGACGCGGATCTTCGCCGGTTCTCCGCGCGTCATGGATCCAGACTGCGGGGGGCGCGATGAGGGTGGCGGACCGGCTCGCGCTGGTGACGGGGGCGTCGTCCGGGATCGGGGCCGCGCTGGCCCTGCGCCTCGCGGGCGACGGCGCGCGGCTCGTCCTCACCGGGCGGGACCCCGAGCGGCTGCAGCAGGTCGCCGAACGGACCGGGGCGAAGGCGGTGGTCGCCGACCTCGCCGCGGGCGTCGACACGCTGCTCGACGCCCTGCCCGCCCGGCCCGCACTCGTCGTCCACTGTGCGGGGGTCGGGGCCGCCGGGCCGCTCGAGGAGCTCTCCCCCGCCCGGGTCGACGAGCTCCTCGACCTGAACCTGCGGGCTCCGGTCCAGCTGACCCGTGCCCTGCTGCCCGGCCTGCGCGCCGAGCGCGGGCACCTGGTGTTCGTGGCCTCGATCGCGGCCCTCGGGGTGGCCGGCGAGGCGGTCTACTCGGCCACGAAGGCGGGGCTGCGGGGCTTCGCCGACGCGGTGCGGATCGAGGCGCCCGAGGTCGGCGTGACCACGGTGCTGCCCGGTGCGGTCGACACGCCCTACTTCGGGCGCCGCGGCCGGGCGTACGACCGCCGGTTCCCGCGGCCGATCCGCGCCGACCGGGTGGCCGAGGAGATCGCCCGCGGGATCCGGCGCGGGTCCGTCGAGGTCGTCGTACCGCGCTGGCTCGCCCTGGGCGCAAAGGTGCACGGCGCGGCCCCCGCCCTGTTCGCCCGGGCCTCGCGCCGCTTCGGCTGAAGGCCGTGCACGAACGGCACACTCGCTCGCACCTGGTGAGCGACAGTGCCGTTCGCGCTGGTCAGAGGGTGGCGCGCAGGTGCTCGGCGATGTCGGCGATGCGGCCGAGCACGCCGTTGAGGAAGCGCGGCGAGTCGTCCGTCGACAGGGTCCGGGCGAGCTCGACGGCCTCCGTGATCGCCACCGGGTCGTCGATCTCGTCCACCCACAGCAGCTCGTAGACGCCGATCCGCAGCAGCGTGCGGTCGACGGCCGGCATCCGGGCGACGGTCCAGCCCTCCGCGTGCTCGGCGAGGAGCTGGTCGATCCGTTCCCGGTTCTCCACGACGCCGCGCACCAGGAGCGCGGCGTAGTCCGAGACGGGCGGCGCGTCGTCCGTCTCGCGGCGCTGGGTCAGCACCTCGAGCGGGTCGGCGCCGCGCGCCTCGGACTCGAAGAGGATGTCGAGGGCGCGCTTGCGGGCCTTGGTCCTGGCCCGCACGTCAGCTGCTGACGCGGCCGAGGTACCGGCCGTCGCGGGTGTCGACCTTCACCTTGGTGCCGGTCTCGAGGAACAGCGGGACCTGGATCTCCGCGCCGGTCTCCAGCGTGGCCGGCTTGGTGCCGCCGGTGGAACGGTCGCCCTGCAGGCCCGGGTCGGTGTGCGCGATGACCAGCTCGACCGAGGTGGGCAGCTCGACGAACAGCGGGGCGTCCTCGTGGAAGCTGATCTGCGCGACCTGGTTCTCGAGCAGGTAGTTCGCGGCGTCGCCGACCACGGTCTCCGGGATGGGGAGCTGGTCGTAGGTGTCGCCGTCCATGAAGACGAAGTCCGCGCCGTCGCGGTACAGGTAGGTCATGTCGCGGCGGTCGACCGTCGCGGTCTCGACCTTGGTGCCGGCGTTGAAGGTCTTGTCGACGACCTTCCCGGTCATGACGTTCTTGAGGGTGGTGCGGACGAACGCGCCGCCCTTGCCCGGCTTGACGTGCTGGAACGCCTGGACCGACCACAGCTGGCCCTCCAGGTTGAGCACCAAGCCGTTCTTCAGGTCGTTCGTGGTGGCCACGTGCGGGTCTCTCCTGGTTCGTCGGTGGTGCGGTGTCGTGCTCGAGGGGCGCGCGTGCCGACCGTGACGACGGAAGACGAACCGGTACGGCCGCACGCGGCGGATGTCGCTCTCGACGGCGGCGCCCGGACTTCTCGGAGGTCGGGCCCCGCCGAACCGCCGTCGAGGATACCGCCGCGCGCCCGCGCACGAGCGCGGCCCCGGGGTCCACGATCGAGGGCGAGCGCCTCAGACGATCTCGACGAGGTCCCTGGTGAAGCCGGTGAGGCTCTGGGCCGGTCCGGAACCCGGCACCACCAGCGTGTCCTCGATGCGGACGCCGCCGCGGCGGGCCAGGTAGACGCCCGGCTCGACGGTGATCACCATGCCGGGCTCCAGCACGTCCTTCGACGCGGCGGACAGGGCCGGGGCCTCGTGGATCTGCAGCCCCACACCGTGTCCCAGCCCGTGCAGGAACTCCGGGCCGCGCCCGGCCGCGGTGATCGGTTCGCGGGAGGCGGCGTCGACCTCCGCGGCGGGCACCCCGGCCTCGACCGCCGCGCACCCCGCGACCTGCGCCCCGAGCACCAGGTCGTACAGCTCGCGCTGCCAGTCCGCCGCGCGACCGAGCACCAGTGTGCGGGTCATGTCCGAGTGGTAGCCGCCGACGAGGGCGCCGAAGTCGAGCTTGAGCAGGTCCCCCGGGCGGAGCGCGGCGTCGGTCGGGCTGTGGTGCGGGATCGCGGAGTTCGGTCCCGCCGCGACGATCGAGTCGAACGACGGCCCGTCCGCCCCGAGCGCGCGCATCCGGAACTCCAGGTCCAGGGCGATCTCCCGCTCTGTCCGTCCGGCGCGCACGCCACCGGCGTCGATCAGGTCCGTCAGCGCGGTGTCGGCGAGGGTGCAGGCCCGCCGGAGGGCCTCGACCTCGACGTCGTCCTTGATCACCCGGAGCTGCGCGACCAGCCCGGGCGCCCGCACGAGGGTCACGCCCTCGGCGGCCGCGGCGAGGGCGGCGTGGACGTCGACGGTCACCGCGTCCGACTCGAAGCCCAGCCGCCGGATCCCGAGCGCCGGCGCCCGCGAGGCCAGGGCCAGCGCCGTCGACCGCTCGATCAGCGGCGGCAGGTCCGGCACCTCGGCCGCGGCCTGGGTCGTGTAGCGGCCGTCCGTGCCGAACCGGCTGCCCTCGTCCCCGTCGTCGGTCGCGGCGAGCAGCAGCGCGCCGTTCGAGCCGGTGAACCCGGTGAGGTACCGGACGTTCACGAGATCGGTGACCAGCAGCCCGTCGAGCCCCGCCTCGCGCACCCGGGCGCGCAGCGCCTCCCGGCGGGCGGCCTGCGGCCGGGCGAGGGAACGAGTGCTGGTCGAGGGGCCACCGGTCATACGGTTCAGCCTAGGCTTGGGCGCATGAGTGGGTCGGGGCTGTACTTCAGGCAGCTGCTGTCCGGACAGGACTTCGCGGTCGGGGACCGGGTCGCCACGCAGATGGTCAACTTCGCCTATCTCATCGGCGACGAGGAGACCCGGGAGGCCGTCGTCGTGGACCCGGCGTACGCCCCGGACGACCTGCTCGACGTGCTCGAGGCGGACGGCATGCGGCTGACCGGGGTGCTGGCCACGCACCACCACCCCGACCACGTCGGCGGCACGATGATGGGCTTCGACCTCGAGGGGCTCACCGGGCTGCTCGACCGCGCGCCCGTCCCGGTGCACGTGCAGAAGGCCGAGGCCGAGTGGGTCGCCAAGGTCACCGGGCTCTCCGCCACCGACCTGACCCCGCACGAGAACGACGACGTGGTGCACGTCGGCGACATCCCCATCCGGCTGCTGCACACGCCCGGCCACACGCCCGGCAGCCAGTGCTTCCTGGTCGACGGGCGGCTCGTCGCCGGCGACACCCTGTTCCTGCAGGGCTGCGGCCGGACGGACTTCCCGGGCGGCGACGTCGAGGCGATGTACCACAGCATCCAGCGGCTCGGGTCGCTCGCGGGCAACCCGGTGGTGTACCCGGGGCACCGCTACTCCGAGCAGCCGCACTCCCCGCTGCTCGACGTCCGCCGCTCGAACGTGGTGTTCCGGCCGCGGTCGGCGGAGGAGTTCGTGCTGGCGTTCGGCTGAGTCCGGGTCCTCGGTCGCCGGCCCTGTCCTCGGACCGGTCGCAGGTCCTGCGCTACCGGCCGGCGAGGTGGCGCAGGGCGAGCACGTAGCCCTGCACGCCCAGGCCCACGATGGTGCCGGTGGCGACCGGGCTGACGTAGCTGTGGTGCCGGAACTCCTCGCGCTGGTGCACGTTGCTGAGGTGCACCTCGATCAGTCCGCCGGTGAGCATCGCGCAGGCGTCGCGCACCGCCACGCTGGTGTGCGTCCACGCGGCGGGGTTGAGCACGACCGGGGTACCGGCGTCGGCGGCCTCGTGCAGCCAGCCGATCAGCTCGCCCTCGGTGTTGGTCTGCCGGACCTCGACCTCCAGGCCCAGCTCGGTGCCGGTCTTCTCGCAGAGCGCGACGAGGTCGGCGTAGGTCGTGTGGCCGTAAATGCCCGGCTCGCGCAGGCCGAGCCGGTTGAGGTTCGGGCCGTTGAGGACCAGGACCCGGGTGCTCTCGACGGGGGTGCTCACGCGCTCACCGTCGCATACGCCCGCTCCAGCAGCTCCGGGGGCGGGCCCTCGAGCCGGCCCGGCTTCGCGAGCCCGTCGAGCACCACGAACCGCAGCATCCCGGCCCGGGACTTCTTGTCGCCCTTCATCGTCTCGACCAGCTCGGGCAGCACGCCCGGCGTGTAGCGGGTCGGCAGGCCGATCGACTCGAGGACCCGGCGGTGCCGCTCGGTGGTGGCGTCGTCGAGGCGCCCGGCGGCGCGGGCGAGCTCGGCGGCGAAGACGAGCCCGACGCTCACCGCCGCACCGTGCCGCCAGGTGTAGTCCTCGCGGCGCTCGATGGCGTGGCCGAGGGTGTGCCCGTAGTTGAGGATCTCGCGCAGGTGGGACTCGCGCAGGTCGGCGCCGACGACGTCGGCCTTCACCTGGACGGACCGGCGGACCAGCTCCGGCAGGACCTTCCCGGCGGGATCCAGCGCGGCCTTCGGGTCCCGCTCGACGAGGTCGAGGATCACCGGGTCCGCGATGAAGCCGGCCTTGATCACCTCGGCCATGCCCGCGACGAGCTCCGGCTCGGGCAGGGTCTCCAGCGTCGCCAGGTCCACGAGCACCGCCGAGGGCTCGTAGAAGGCCCCGACCAGGTTCTTCCCGGCCGCGGTGTTGATGCCGGTCTTCCCGCCGACGGCCGCGTCGACCATCGCCAGCAGGGTCGTCGGCACGTGCACGACCTTCACCCCGCGCATCCAGGTCGCCGCGACGAACCCGGCGAGGTCGGTGGCCGCTCCCCCGCCGAACCCGATCACGACGTCCTGCCGGGTCAGCCCGATCTGCCCGCAGACCTCCCAGCAGAAGCCGGCGACGGCGAGCGACTTGCCCTCCTCCGCGTCCGGCACCTCCACGCGGTGCGCGTCGACGCCGGCCTCCTCCAGCTCCTGCCGGACCGCCTCGGCCGCCTCGGCCAGTGCGGGCTGGTGCACCAGCAGCGCCGTCCGCGACCCCAGCTCGCGCACGACGCCGGGCAGCCCGGCCCGCACCCCGCGCCCGATGATCACGTCGTAGGGCCGCTCGGCCGCCACGCGGATCGAGGTGGGCGCGTCGGCCGGTGTCCCGGCGGGCGCGGTCGAGGTGGGGCTCGGGTCGGAGGGGCCGGGCTGGGTCATGGGTCGACCCTAACGGCCCCGGTCGGACCCGCCGCAGGCCCTCGACGGCGGCGCCCCGGACGCCCCCCACCGCCTCGGTCGTCGGCGCACCACCGGCGCGTGTGGCGGGCGTCGACGGTCCGTTCGGGCCGGGTTCGCAGGCCGAGGGGCTCGGCCAGGTGCTCGGGTACCGAGGGTTGCGCGCGGTCTGCGGCCCGCGTCGTGCCGCCGGCTCAGGAGCCGGGGCGGCCGAAGACGGGGTCCGGGAGCGGGGCCTCGTCGGAAGGCGTGATCGCGTCGTCGGGGTCGCCGGGACGGGGGTCCGGGGCCGGGGAGGCGTCGGCGTCGAGACCCAGGGCCGCCAGCACCGCGGCGGCGACCTGGTTCGCGCTGCGCTTGACGGTGTCGATCTTCACGGTGGCGACCGCCTCGTACAGCGGCGCCCGGGCCTCGAGCAGCGCGCGGAAGGTGGCCCGCGGGTTCACCCCGGCCAGCAACGGCCGCGCCGTGGACATGCCGGTGCGACGGATGCCGTCGGCCAGCCCGACCTCGAGGTAGACCACGCGGTGCCCGACCAGCCGCGCCCGCGTCGACTCGGCCAGCACCGATCCGCCGCCGAGCGCGAGCACGCCGCAGTCCGTGGCCAGCAGCTCGGCGACGACCTCGCGCTCCACCGCGCGGAAGGCCTCCTCGCCCTGCGAGGTGAACATCTCCGCGATGGTGGTGCCGACCCGCGCCTCGATCTCGGTGTCGACGTCCGTGAACGGCACGGCCAGCCGGCGCCCGAGCACCCGCCCGACGGTGCTCTTGCCCGCCCCGGGGGGCCCCACCAGCACCAGCACCGGCCGCGTCGCGTCGCTCACGGGCGCGATGGTATCCGCCGTTCGCCCGGCGTTCACCGACCGCCCGGCGGCGCGGGCAGGTGCCGGCCCGGCCCGCGGAGGAGCCGGCCGGGGAGGACGGTCAGTGCGGGAAGCGGCGGGCGACGTCCTCCCGGTAGGCCGCCGCGTTGCGCCGGGTCTCGGCCAGCGAGTCTCCGCCGAACTTCTCCAGCGCCGCCTCCGCCAGCACCAGCGCCACCATCGACTCGGCGACCACCCCCGCGCGCGGGACCGCGCAGGCGTCGGACCGCTGGTGGATGGCGGTGGCCTCCTCGCCGGTCGTGGTGTCGATCGTGCGCAGCGCGCGCGGCACCGTGGAGATCGGCTTCATGGCCACCCGCACGCGGACGGGCTCGCCGTTGGTCATGCCGCCCTCGATGCCGCCGGCCCGGTTGGACAGTCGCTTCACCGGGTCGCCCGGGATCATCTCGTCGTGCGCCGCCGAGCCCCGGCGGTGCGCGGTGCGGAAACCGTCGCCGATCTCCACCCCCTTCATCGCCTGGATGCCCATGAGGGCCCCGGCGAGCTTGGCGTCGAGCCGACGGTCCGACTGCACGTACGAGCCCACCCCGACCGGCATGCCGTAGGCGATCACCTCGATGACCCCGCCGAGGGTGTCCCCGTCCTCGTGCGCCGCGTCGATCTCGGCCATCATCCGCTCGGCGGTGGCCTCGGAGAAGGCGCGCACCGGGCTGGCGTCGACGCGGTCGAGGTCGCCGGGTCCCGGGACCGGGTCGTCCTCGGGGGCGTCGACCGACCCGATGGCCACGACGTGCGACACGACGTCGACCCCGAGGGCCTGCTTGAGGAAGGCCTTGGCCACGGTGCCGAGCACGACCTTCGCCGCGGTCTCGCGGGCGCTGGCGCGCTCGAGGACCGGGCGGGCCTCGTCGAAGCCGTACTTGGTCATGCCCGCGAGGTCCGCGTGACCGGGGCGCGGCCGGGTGAGCGGCGCGTTGCGGGCCCGGTTCGCGATCAAGTCCGGGTCGACGGGATCGGCGGCCATGACCGTCTCCCACTTGGGCCACTCGGTGTTGCCGATCCGCACGGCCACCGGGCCGCCCTGGGTCACCCCGTGCCGGAGGCCGCCGATCACCTCGAGCTCGTCCGCCTCGAACGCCATCCGCGGGCTGCGCCCGTGGCCCAGCTTGCGGCGGCCGAGCTCGGCCTGCAGCTCCTTGGTCGTGATCTCGACACCGGCGACCATGCCCTCCAGCACGGCGACCAGCGCGGGACCGTGCGACTCCCCGGCGGTGATCCAACGCAGCACGGTCCGATTCTCTCACCCCCCGCCCACCGGCCCGACGGCACCGCTCGCGCCGCTCAGCAGGGCCGCCGCGAACACCACCAGCCACGCGCAGCCGAGCATGGGTGGGCCGAGCGGCAGCTCCGCCGCCGACCCCGCCGGGCCCCTCCGCCACCGCGCTGCTCCCGCCGGCGCGCGGGACCGTGTCGCGGCCGGACCGGACGGCGCGGGCCGCCCGGCGAGCACGCCCTCCGCACGCTCGCGCCGGTCCCGGACCGCGCGGGCCACGACGGCCCCGGCCAGGACCCCGCTCACGACCGCCGTCGCCGCGCAGCCGAGGAGCAGGGCGGGCCAGGAGGCGGCCGCGAGCAGGGCGCCCACCGGTGCCGCGAGCTTGACGTCGCCGAGCCCGAGCGCGCCCGGCGCGACCGCGTGGACCAGCAGGTACGCCCCCGCGAGCACCGCGGCGCCCGCGGCCGCCCGCCCGACCGGGGCGAGTCCGAGCGGCGCGGCGAGCAGCAGCGCAGCGGGCAGCGCGGGCAGGGTGAGGGCGTCGGGCAGGCGGTGGTGCCGCAGGTCCACGACGCTCGCCACCACCGCCAGCCACGCGGCGCCGAGGAGCAGCGGCGCCCACGACCACGGCAGCACCCCGGCCCCCGCCGAGCCCACCACCGCGGCCCACGGAACCCCGAGCGTCACCTCCAGCCAGGGCGGCGAGACCCCCGTGCCGCGGCGCAGCCGGCCCAGCAGCACCCGGCCGGCGGCCCCGGCGAGCATCCCGAGCCCGAACCCGAGGACCGCCCAGCCCACCTCGGGTCCGCCGGGCAGGAGGCCGCCCGGCACGACCCCGCCCGACGCGATCACCGCCGGCGCCGCCCTCACCACGGTCGACAGGACCTCCGTCACCACTCCGCTCGTCATGCCGCCGATGCTCGCCCGGCCCACCGACCCGCGCGGACGCCGGCGGGAAGTTGTGCACAGGCCCGCCGCACCGTGGATCGATCGCCATCCCCACCGCGCGAGCACCGGGCGATGTCGGGCCGACGTGGTAGTGCGCCTCACCGCGCGTTCGGCGGCGTCCGAGCCCTCCGGTGCGGAAGGATCGTGGGGTGCCCGACCGCGCCCGCCCCGAGCAGCCCCTCGCGCCCGCCGTGGTGCGTGCGGAGATCGACCACGGCCGGGCCGAGCTCGTCGGTGACCCCGACCGTCCCCTGGCCTGGACGCTGCTGGTCAACGGCACCGCGCAGTCCCACGTCGACCTCGCCGATCCCGAGCACCTGGAGTTCGAGTACGTCCGGCGGATGGGCCACGTGGTCGACACGATCGCGCCGCCGACGCAGCCGCTGCGCGCCGTCCACCTCGGTGGCGGGGCGTGGACCCTCCCGCGCTATGTCGCCGCCACCCGTCCCTTCTCGTCGCAGCTCGTCGTGGAGCTCGACGCGGCCCTGATCGACCTGGTCGCCGCCCGGCTGCCGGCCGACGGGACCGGCATCGAGGTGGTCAGCGGCGACGCCCGCGCCCTGCTGGCCACCCGCCCGGACGCCTCCGCGGACCTGCTGGTCCTCGACGTCTTCGCCGGCGCCCGCACCCCCGCGCACCTGACCTCGGCCGAGTTCCTCGCCGACGTGCGGCGGGTGCTCGCACCCGGCGGCGTCTACGTCGCGAACGTGGCCGACGGCGGCGCGCTGGAGTTCGCCCGCGGCCAGATCGCCACGGCCGCGGCCCGGTTCCCCGAGCTCGCGGTGATCGCCGCGCCGGACCTGCTCGCCGGCCGCCGGTTCGGCAATCTCGTCCTGGTCGCCTCCGACCGGCCGCTGCCGGTCGCCGATCTCGCCCAGCGCACCGCCGCGGACCCGTTCCGGGCGCGCGTCCTGGCCGGGCCGGCGGTCGCGGAGCTGGCCGGGCGCGCCGCCGTGCGGCACGACCGGACCACCACACCCTCGCCGGTCCCGCCACCGGGCTTCTTCGGCCAGTGAGTCGGCCGGGCGACGCGCCCGGCCCGCCGAGCCGCGGCCCGCCCTCCTAGAAGGCCCCGTTCCGGATCGCCTCGCCGACGTTGGCCTGGTGCTCGGCCAGCGACGTCGCGAAGCACGACGTGCCGTCCTTCTGACAGCGGACGAAGAAGGTCCACGGCCCCGCCTCCGGGGCGAGCGCGGCGGCGATCGCGTCCTTGCCCGGCGCCGCGATCGGCGTCGGGGGCAGCCCGGTGTTCTGGTACGAGTTGTACGGCCCCTTCGTGCCCCGGGCCTCGGCGGTGGTCCGCAACGCCTGCAGGTCCAACGGGTAGTTGACCGTGGAGTCCAGCTCGAGCCGCTGGTCGATGTCGAGCCGGTTCGTGATCACCCGGGCGACCTTGCCCATGTCCGGGGTGATCGCCTCCTTCTCGGCCAGCGAGGCGAGCACCAGGAGCTGGTACGTGGCCAGGCCGTCGTGGCCCGCGTCGGCGGTGAGGCCGCTGGCCTCGAGCTGCGCGACCGACACCGCGAACAGGGACTTCCAGACGTCCGTGGCGGAGGTGCCCGGGGCGACGTCGTACAGGCCCGGCACGATCAGGCCCTCGAACCTCCGGTTCGGCTCGGCCCGGGCCACGTCCTCGACGGCCCACGGCGGCACGCCGAGGGAGGCCGGGTCCGCGGTCGCCATGACCTGCCGCAGCTCCTCCGGGCTCACGCAGCGCCGCTGGCCGTCGATCCGCGCGCAGCTGGCCTGGGAGATCAGGCTGATGACGCCGGGCGCGACGGTCCCGTCCGGCGAGCGCGTGTCGTCGAGCTGGGTGCCGCCACGGATCTCCAGCCGCCCGACGCGCGAGGACGGGTCGATCATCGCGGCCACGGCCGCCTCGCCCGACATCTGCAGCCGCATCTGGTAGTAGCCGGGCTGGATGCCGAGGACCTTCTTCTCCTCGGCGGCGGCCTCGGTGAACGCCTCCGGGCTGGCGACGACGCCGCGGCGGGCCAGCATCGTGCCGATCTGCCGGGTGGAGTCCCCGTCGAGGACCCGGACGACGGCGTCGCC
Source organism: Pseudonocardia lutea (assembly GCF_042658055.1). Taxonomy (NCBI): domain Bacteria; kingdom Bacillati; phylum Actinomycetota; class Actinomycetes; order Pseudonocardiales; family Pseudonocardiaceae; genus Pseudonocardia; species Pseudonocardia lutea. Next base: position 50,251 of record NZ_JBHSQK010000041.1, on the reverse strand, counting down.
CTGGCCCTCGCCGTCGAAGTCGTCCGTGAAGAAGGCCGAGCCCACGAGGTAGGCGCCGCCGCCGAACACCGCACCGAGCAGGACCAGCGCGGCGAGCAGCACGAACAACCCGCGCCGGCGGCGCCTGCGGGCGATCTCGCGCAGCTCCGCCCGCCGCGCCGCGAGCTCCTCGCGACGGGTCAGGAAGGGACCGGTGGGCGGGTTCACGCCGCGCGGCCCGCCCGGCGGCGGTTGCCTCTGCGGCGATACGTCCCGTTCACAGCTCCGGAGGGTAACGGGTCGCCGGACGGGGCCGGCACGGGAGCACACCGGACCGGCCGCGGCGGCCCTTCGGCCTCACCGCCGGGTGTCGAGGTACCCCTGCAGGATCGCGACCGCGGCGGCCTGGTCGATCACGGCGCGCTGCTTGCGTCCCTTCACCCGGCCCCGCAGCTGCTGGGTCGCGACGACGGTGGTGAGCCGCTCGTCGTGCAGCACGACCGGGACCGTCAGCAGGGCCTCCAGCTCGACCTTGAACGCCTGCGCGGCCTCGGCCGCGGGCCCCTCGCGGCCGGCGAGGGTGCGCGGCAGCCCGAGCACCACCTCGACGGCCAGGTGTTCCTCGACCAGCTCGGCGATCCGGCGGGCCGCCCCCTGCCGGGGCACGGTCTCCAACGGCGTCGCGACCAGGCCGTCGGGGTCGCACAGGGCGACCCCGACGCGCACCGAGCCCACGTCGACGCCGAGCCGGCGCCCGCGCGGGTCGATCACCGTGCGACCGCGCCCGAGACCGACACCGACACCGACACCGACACCGGGATCAACCCCGGACCGCCTCGCGCAGCTTCTGGATGGCCGCGCCGACGCCGGACGGGTCCGTGCCGCCGCCCTGGGCGAGGTCCGGCTTGCCGCCGCCCCGCCCACCGACGGCCGGCGCGAAGGCCGGGATCAGCGTGCCGGCGGCCAGCCCCTTGTCGCGGGCCGCGGCGGTGGTGGCCACCACGAACGCGACCTTCGCGCCGTCGGTGGAGAACAGGGCCACGACGCCGGGCTTCGACCCGAGCCGGCCGCGGACGTCCGAGGCCAGGTTGCGCAGGTCGTTGCCGCCCAGGCCGGCGGGCGCCTCGACGGCCACCACGGACACCCCGTCGAGGTCCTCGGCCTGCTCGGCGAGGGTCCCGGCGGAGGCGAGCACGGCCTCGGCGCGGTGCTTCTCCAGGTCCCGCTCCGCGTCCCGCAGCCGCTCGACGAGGCCGTTGATCCGCTCCGGCAGGTCCTCCGGCTTGGCCTTGAGCTGCTCGGCCAGCTGGGAGACGAGCAGGTGCTCCTTGGACATGTGGTCGAACGCGTCGAGCCCGACGAGGGCCTCCACGCGCCGGACGCCGGAGCCGATCGACCCCTCGGACAGCACCTTGATCAGGCCGATCTCGCCGGTCCGGCCGACGTGCGTGCCACCGCAGAGCTCGCGCGAGTAGTCGCCCATGTCGACCACCCGCACGCGGTCGCCGTACTTCTCGCCGAAGAGCATCATCGCGCCGAGCCGCTTGGCCTCGTCCATCGAGGTCTCGTAGGCCTCGACCTCGCGGTTCTGCTGCAGCACCGCGTTGATCTCGCCCTCGACCTCGGCGAGCTGGGTCGGCGTGACGGCGCCGGAGGGCGAGGTGAAGTCGAACCGCAGCCGGCCCGGGGCGTTGAGCGAGCCGGCCTGCGCGGCCGAGGTGCCCAGCGCGCCGCGGACTCCCGCGTGCACCAGGTGCGTTCCGGTGTGGGCGCGGGAGATCGACGCCCGACGGGCCACGTCGATCTCGGCGACGACCGGCGAGTCCACCGTGGCCGTGCCGTTCGTGACGACGCCGCGGTGCACCCGCAGCCCGGCGACCGGCGACTGCACGTCGTCGACCCGGATCGTGAACGAGCCGGACCGCAGCTCGCCGGTGTCCGCCTGCTGGCCACCGGCCTCGGCGTAGAACGGCGTGCGGTTCAGGACGACCTCGACCGACGAGCCCTCGGGCGCGGCCGGGACCGGCTGCCCGTCGACGAGCAGCCCGACGATCGTGCCCTCGGCGGCCAGGTCGGTGTAGCCGAGGAACTCCGTGATGCCGTGGTTGTCCAGCACCGCGCGGTAGACCGAGGCGTCGCCGTGCCCGACCTTGCGGGAGGCGGCGTCCGCCTTCGCCCGGCTGCGCTGCTCCTGCATGAGCGCGGTGAACCGGTCCTGGTCGACCTCGAGCCCCTGCTCGGCGGCCATCTCCAGGGTGAGGTCGATCGGGAAGCCGTAGGTGTCGTGCAGCTGGAAGGCGCGGTCGCCCGGCAGCACGAGCCCGCCGGCCTTCTTGGTCTCCGCGACCGCGGAGTCGAAGATCCGGGAGCCGGCGGTCAGGGTGGAGAGGAAGGCCTCCTCCTCCGCCTCGACGACGGCCGAGATGCGCTCGAAGTCGGTGACCAGCTCGGGATAGGTCGGGGACATCTCGTCCCGCACCACCTCGGCGAAGGCGCGCAGCACCGGCTGGGTCACGCCGAGCAGCCGGGCCGAGCGGACGATCCGGCGCAGCAGCCGGCGCAGCACGTAGCCGCGGCCCTCGTTCGACGGGGTGACGCCGTCGCCGATGATCATCACGCCGGACCGGGCGTGGTCGGCGATGACCCGGAAGCGGGTGTCGTCCTCGGGGCTCGCCCCGTACCGGCGGCCGGACAGCGCCTCCGCCTGCGCGATCACCGGCCGGACCAGGTCGGTCTCGTAGACGTTGGCCACGCCCTGCAACAGGTACGCGACGCGCTCGACGCCCATGCCGGTGTCGATGTTCTTGCTCGGCAGCGTGCCGACCGGCGGGTGGCCGAGCTTCGGGCTCAGCTCACCGCGCTCGTCCTGCATGAAGACGAGGTTCCAGATCTCGAGGTAGCGGTCCTCGTCCGCCTCGGGGCCGCCCTCGCGCCCGTACTCCGGGCCGCGGTCGTAGTAGATCTCCGAGCAGGGACCGCCGGGACCGGGCACGCCCATGTCCCAGTAGTTGTCCTTGCCGCCGCGGCGCTGGATCCGCTCCTCGGGCAGCCCGGCGATCTTCTTCCAGAGCGCGATCGCCTCGTCGTCGTCCTGGTAGACGGTGACCCAGATGCGGTCGGGGTCGAACCCGAACCCGCCCGACGCGAGGTCCCCGGTCACCAGGTTCCAGGCGTGCTCGATCGCCCCGGCCTTGAAGTAGTCGCCGAAGCTGAAGTTCCCGGCCATCTGGAAGAAGGTGTTGTGCCGGGTGGTCCTGCCGACCTCGTCGATGTCGCCGGTGCGCACGCACTTCTGGATCGACGTGGCGCGCGGGTACGGCGCCGGCACGTCGCCGAGGAAGTACGGCTTGAACTGCACCATCCCGGCGTTGACGAACAGCAGGTTGGGGTCGTCGAGGATCAGCGACGCGCTCGGCACGGAGGTGTGCCCGGCCTTGACGAAGTGCTCGGTGAAACGACGGACGATCTCGTGGGTCTGCACGGGTGTCTCTCTCGCGGAGGGTTGGGACGACGGCTCGGTGCGGCAGGGACCGCTCAGGCCCCTGCCCGGCGCGCTCGTCCGCGCGCGCGGGCCGGCTCGTCCTCGGCCACCGCCTCACTGTAGGACGGGACGTGCCCGCCCGTCCGCCGCTCGACGAGGTCGGTCAGCTCCTGCTCGCGGGTGGCCATCCCGGCGCGGACCTCGGCGCCGAAGGCCCCGAGGCCGGCCCCGAGCTCGCGCAGCCCCTCGGCGAGGTCCGCGCCGATGCCTTGCGGGGTGAGCCGCTGCTTCGTCTCGGTGAGGCGGCGGGTGACGTAGGCGCCGGCGGCCGCGCCGGCGCCCAACCAGAACAGCCGCCTCACGTCGCCCTCCCCCGGCGACGGCCGCGCGAGTGCGCCCCGCCGTCCCGGCCGGCGCGGCGGGCCTTGATCGCCTTGTTGAGGCCGTAGGAGAAGGCCGCGGCGCGCACCAGCGGGCCGCCGAGGGTCGCCGTGAACAGCGAGGTCAGCACCGAGACGTTGCTGGTCACGGTCTTGGCGTTCGAGGTGATCCCGTCGACCCGCTCGAGCTGGGTGTTCACGCTGTTGAGCGTGGTGTGCGCGTCGACCAGCAGCGGGGCGCTGCCCTCGTGGGCCTTGCGGATCGCGACGGTCGCCTCGTCGAGCGTCCGACCGAGCTTCAACAGCGGGATCGCGAGCAGCACGACGAGCACCACGAACGCGATCGCCGCGATGAGCGCGGCGATCTGACCAGCCGACACGGACCCCTCCAGCGATCTTGGACTTCCGACCGCCACGGGCGTGGAGATCGGCGGTCAGGCTACTCCCCCGACCACCGGTCCCCACGTCCGGATCAGTCCGGATCAGCCGGTGGTGTCCTCCGGCTCCTCCCCGGTGACCCCGCCGGTCACGACCCCGCCGACGACCCCGCCGACGACCCCGACGACGACCCCGCCGTCCACGGCCCCCGCGACCGCCTCGGCGACCTCACGGGGCAGGCCGCCGGTGACGAGCTGGCGCAGCCGGGCGAGCGCCCGGTGCTGGGTGACGCGCACGGCGCCGGGGGTGGAGCCGACGGTCTGCGCGGTCTCCTCGGCGCTGAGCCCGACGACCACGCGGAGCACGAGGACCTCGCGCTGGCGCTCGGTCAGCACGCCGAGCAGCCCGCCCAGCCGCTGGTTGAGCTCGGCGGTGAGGGCCAGGTGCTCCGGCCCGTCGAGCACCACGCCGGTGTCCGGCACGTCGGCCACGGGCTCGGAGCGGTTGCGGCCGATGGCCCGGAAGGTGTCCGTGACCTTGTGCGCGGCGATGCCGTACACGAAGGCGCGGAACGACAGGCCCTTGACGGTGTAGCCGGGCAGGGCGGCGAGGACGGCGACGCAGACGTCCTGGGCGACGTCCTCGGCCGAGCCGATCACCGTCTCCTGGCGGCCGAGCCGGGCGCGGCAGTACCGCAGCACCAGCGGGCGGATCTCCTCGAGGAGCCGCTCACGGGCCCGCGGGTCGCCCTCGACGGCGGCGGCCACGTACTGCTCGAGCACCGACGGCGCCGGGACCGACCGGCTCCGCCGGCCCTTCGGGGCCCCGACGACGGTGAGGTGCGGGCCCTGGGCGCCTGCGGGCGCCGGGCCGGTGGCGAGCTCCTCCGGCTCGGCGAACGCGGCGCCGAACGGATCCGGGGGCTCGAAGGCGGCCGCGGCGGTCATCGGACCGGTTCCGAGGCAGCGCGGACGAAGGCGTGCATGGGTTCCCCTCCCCTGCGGCGCAGGGGGACCCGCCCACTCCGGCGGACGATGCCCCTCCGCGCCGTGCGCGGTAGTGAGCGGCCGGGGCCCGATGTGCCCGTCGAACCCTGGCCGCGTTGCTCCGGACGGAGCGACCGTGCGACACCCGCCCGGTCGCGCGAGGCGACCCCCGACGGGCCGGTGCCCGTACCCTCCTCCGGACGGCTGTTCGCGGGGCCGTGCCCTGCCTCGCGAGACCGTTTCAGATTCAAGTACGTGGTCACCATCTTGGGTGATCCTCGAAATGGAGTCAAGCCCAACTCGGCGCGTTTCGACTACCGTCCGTCGATGTGACCTCCGGCGGAAGCGGCCGTTCGAGCGATGCTCGGGCGAGGGCGGCGCGGACCAAGCGCGCCCGCACCCGCCGCGCCCTGCTGGACGCCGCCGAGGCCAACTTCGGCGCGCGCGGCTGGAACCGCACGCGCATGGAGGACATCGCGGCCACCGCGGGCGTGAGCCCTGCGACCGCCTACAACCACTTCCCGAGCAAACACGCCCTCATCGGCCACGTCTACGCTCCACTGGTCCATTCACTCGTGCAACAGGCGGAGCAGGACCGGAGGGCCGGACGGCCGGTGCACGACGCACTGCGCGACCAGATCAAGGCCCTGACCAGGACGAGTTGGCGCTACCGCGGCCTGACCGCCGCGTTCTGGTACGCCATCCAGGACTACGTGGGCACGCGCGTCGGCGGGCCGCCGGACCCGGCCGACCTCGGCGACCCGCGGACCCTCGCCCCGGTGCCGGACACGATCCTCGGCCTCCTGCAGGACGGGCAGGCCGCCGGGGAGCTGCGCCCCTACCCCCCGGCCCTGGAGATCAGCGGGATGATCGTCAACCTCCTGCTCATACGCGCGGTGAACCGGCCGCACGAGCCGCCGGAGCAGACGGCCGAGCTGTTACTCACCGTGCTCTTCGGGACACTCAAGCCCGAGCTGCTGTGCGCCGCCACGGCGGACGAGCGGCCGTTCGCCAGCGACCACTGAACGGCCTCACGGGACGGGCGGCCGTCCGGGCACGACGAACGGTCCCGAACGGGTGTATCCGATCCCCCGCTGCGGGCGCGGTCCTTGCCGTACCCCACACGGGGTCGTACCTGTACCGATCATGGAACGTCGCGTGGTGTCCCGCACCGCCACCCTGCTGTCCCTCGCACTCTCCCTCGGCACGGCCGTCGTCCTCGCCGCCGCCCCGGCGGCCGCCTCTCCGGCCGGGCCGACACCCGGTCCCGCAGCTCCCTCCACCCCCGGCTCGACCGGGGCCGGTCCCGGAACCGGCGCCACCGCTTCAGCCGCGTCCGGGTCCGTCGTCCGGCCCGACGGCGCCCGCACCGTCACGCTCTACTCCGGCCCCGTCCGGGTCCGGCGCGACGCGGAGTGGCAGCCGGTCGACCTCACCCTGCGGGCCGGGTCCGACGGCGTCGTGCGGCCCGTCGCGTCCCCGCAGGACCTCACGCTCACGCCGACCGGCCCGTCGGTGCGGTACGCCGGCGGCGGCTCGGCCGCGGTCGTCTGGCCCACTCCCCTGCCCACGCCGCAGCTCGACGGGCCCAGGGCCGTCTACCGACAGGTCCGGCCCGGGTACGACCTCGAGGTCGAGGCGACCCGCGCCGGGTTCGTCGCCTCCGTGCGCAAGGCCGGGACGCCGACCGGCCCCGCCCCGGAGCTGCGACTGACCGGGAACGCCGAGGCCGTGCCGGACGGGTCCGCCCCGCTCACCGAGGCCGAGTCCGCCGTCAGCCGGGTGGTCGCGGCCGCCCCGGTCACCACCGACGCGCCGGTCCCCTTCGACACGACGGCCCAGACCACCGTCCGGAACACCGACACCTCCGGAGACCCGGACCTGCGGCTGGGCAGCTACGACGGGAAGGAGGTCGCCCGCAGCTACCTCACCTTCGCCCTCACCGAGGCCGGGTCGGCGACCGTGCGGTCGGCGACCCTGGACCTCTACCAGACCTGGTCGGCCTCCTGCCGACCGCGCGCCTGGGAGGTGTGGACGCTGCCCGCGGGCACCACGATCGGGCCGAAGCTGCGCTGGGCGAACCAGCCGCAGGGCGAGCGCCTGCGCGCGACGAGCACGGACACCCGGGGCAACGCCGCCGCGTGCGCGCCGGGCTGGAGCAGCGTCGACGTCACCGAGCTCGTGAAGGAGTGGACCGCCGCCGGCGCCACCACCGGCACCGTGATGCTCAAGGCGGCCGACGAGACGGACCCGCTGTCCTGGAAGCGGTTCGCCTCGGCGGAGACGGCGACGGTCCCGCACCTCACCGTCACGCTCGGCTGAGGACCCCCTCCAGGGTGTCGAGGGCCAGGTGCAGGTCCTGCTCCTCGACGACGAGCGGCGGGGAGAGGCGCAGCGTCGGGCCGTGGGTGTCCTTGGTCAGCACCCCGGCCCGCGCGAGCCGCTCGCCCAGCTCGCGCCCGGTCCCGAGCACCGGGTCGACGTCGATCCCGGCCCACAGCCCCACCCCGCGCACGGCGGTCAGGTGCGGCATCGCGCGCAGCCGCGCCTGCAGCACCTCGCCGAGCGCGCGGGTGTGGGCGAGCACCCCGTCGTCGCGCAGGATCCTGATCACCGCGCGGCCGACCGCGCAGGCCAGCGGGTTCCCGCCGAAGGTCGAGCCGTGCTGGCCGGGCCGGAGCACGCCGAGGACGTCCTCGTCGGCCACCACCGCCGAGATCGGCACCACCCCGCCGCCGAGCGCCTTGCCCAGCAGGTAGACGTCCGCCTGCACGCCGCCGAGCCCGCGGGTCGCCAGGACGTGCCCGGTCCGGCCCAGGCCGGACTGCACCTCGTCGGAGATCCAGAGCACCCCGGCGTCCGTGCAGATCTCCCGCACCGCGCGCAGGTAGCCCTCCGGGGGGACGATCACGCCGGCCTCGCCCTGCACCGGCTCGAGGAGCACCGCCACGGTCTCCGGGGTGATCGCGGCGCGCAGGGCCTCCGCGTCGCCGTACGGGACGACGTCGAAGCCCGGGGTGAACGGGCCGAACCCGCCGCGCGCCTCCGGATCGGTGGAGAAGGACACGATCGAGATCGTGCGGCCGTGGAACGCGCGGGCCGCCACGATCACGCGCGCCCGGTCCGCGGGCACGCCCTTGACCTCGTAGCCCCACTTGCGGGCGACCTTGAGCCCGGACTCGACGGCCTCGGCGCCGGTGTTCATCGGCAGCACCATGTCCTTGCCGAGCAGCGCGGCGAGCTCGGTGCAGAACGGGCCGAGCTGGTCGTTGCCGAAGGCCCGGCTGGTCAGCGTCATCCGGTCGAGCTGGGCGTGCGCGGCGGCGAGCAGGGCCGGGTGGCCGTGACCGAAGTTCAGGGCGGAGTAGCCCGCGAGGAAGTCGAGGTAGCGGCGGCCCTCGACGTCGGTCACCCAGGCGCCCTCGCCGGTGGACAGCACGACCGGCAGCGGGGCGTAGTTGTGGGCGGAGTGCTCCGCGAGCATCCGCTCGTGGTGCGCGGTCGCGGACTCGCGCCCGACGGGGGGCTCCGCCTCGGCGGTCGGCTTCGCAGGCTTCGCCTCCGACGTGAGGGTCATGCGCGCACCTCCAACGTGCAGCACTTGGGTCCGCCGCCGCCCTTGAGCAGCTCGGACAGGTCGACGCCCACGGGCTCGTACCCGCGGTCGCGCAGGGCGGCGGCCAACGCGGCCGCCGCGGCGGGGAGGACGACGTGCCGGCCGTCCGACACGGCGTTGAGCCCGAGCACCGCCGCGTCGACCGGCGAGGCGAGCACCGCGTCGGGATAGCGGCCGGCCAGCACCCCGCGGGAGCGCGGCGTGAAGGCCTCGGGCAGGTAGGCGATGTCGTGCCCGGAGAGCACGGCGAGCGCGGTGTCGAGGTGGTAGTAGCGCGGATCGACGAGCTCGAGGCCGAGGACCGGCCGACGCAGCACCCGGGCCGCCTCGGCGTGCGCCCGTGGGTCGGTGCGGAAGCCGCTGCCGGCCAGCACGACGTCGCCGGCCACGAGGAGGTCCCCCTCGCCCTCGTTGACGTACGCCGGCTCGGCGTACGGCCCGATCTCGACCAGCGCCTTGCGGAAGAGCTCGGCCTCCGGGGCGCGCTGGTGATGGCGGAACCGGGCGCCGTAGACCCGGCCGCCGACGACGGTCGCGGCGTTGGCGGCGTAGACCATGTCCGGCAGCCCGGGCTCGGGCTCGACGACGGTCACCTCGTGGCCCAGCGCGAGGTAGGTGCGGCGCAGGGCGTCCCACTGCGCGAGCGCCAGGTCGCGGTCGACCGGAGTGCCCGGGTGCATCCAGGGGTTGATGGAGTACTCGACGGCGAAATGGGTGGGCGGGCACATCACGTAGTGCCGCCGGGTCGGTGTCCGGTCCGGGCTCGCCTCCGGCCGGGTGAGAACGCTGGTCACGGGCCCCCCTCGTCGCGCCGGGAGTCACGTCCTCGGGACTCCCTGCAACGGTAAAGAGGCCTGCGTCACGCCGACAAGCGCGGTTCATTGCCCATTCGCGACGGATCGTTGCGCGATCCGTGGCGGAAACGGCGTTCCGGTGCGTGAGTCAGTGGACGGTCGGCGGCGGCCTGCGGATGAGCGGCGAGAGCACCAGCACGGACTTGGTCCGCTCCACGAACCCTTCGGCGCCGATCTGCTCGAGCACCCGCTCGAAGTGCTGCATGTCCGCGGCGAGGATGCGGACCAGGGCGTCGGCGTCGCCGGAGACCGTGCTCGCGTCGACGACCTCGGCCAGCCCGGCGCAGGCGCGGCGGATCGCCGCCGGCGGGGTCGACGGGCGGCAGTACAGCTCGACGTAACCCTCGACCGCCCAGCCCAGTGACGCCGGGTCGAGGCGCACGGTGAAGGCCGTGATCACGCCGTCGGCGCGCAGCCGGTCCACCCGCCGCTTCACCGCGGAGGCGGACAGCCCGACCTCGGCGCCCAGCTCCGCGAAGCTGCGGCGCGAGTCGGCGACGAGCAGCGTCACGATCTTCTCGTCGAGCGGGTCCCAGCGCACGCGCCCATCTTCGGCCACGATGGCGCCCATGCACCCCACGGACTCGCCGCTCGGGTCCCCGGTCGGCTACCGGGTCGACTCCGAGGTCGGGCGCCTGCGGCAGGTCCTGCTGCACCGCCCGGGCCTGGAGCTCAAGCGGCTCACCCCGGGCAACAAGGACCAGCTGCTGTTCGACGACGTCCTGTGGGTCCAGCGCGCCCAGGAGGAGCACGACGGCTTCGCCGCCCTGCTGCGCGAGCGCGGGATCGAGGTCCACCTGTTCGGCCGGCTGCTGCGCGAGACCCTCGAGCTGCCCGAGGCGAAGGCGTATGCGCTGGACCGCATCTTCGACGACCGGATGTACGGCCCGCTGGCCGTCGACGCCCTGCGCAACCTGTTCGACGCCATGGACGTCGACACCCTGACCGGGTACATGATCGGCGGCATCACCAAGCGCGAGGTGCTCGACCGGATCGACGAGCCGCGCTCGATCGCCTTCCACATCCTCGGGCCGGACGACTTCGTGCTCGAGCCCCTGCCGAACCACCTCTACACGCGCGACACCACGGCCTGGATCCACGGCGGCGTCGCGATCAACAGCATGCGCAAGCAGGCGCGGATGCGCGAGACCGTGCACTACGAGGCCGTCTACCGCTGGCACCCGCTGTTCGCGGGGGCGGAGTTCGACGTCTGGTCCTCGGGCTCGGTCAACGGGCCCGCGACCGTCGAGGGCGGCGACATCCTGGTCCTCGGCGACGGCGCGGTGCTGGTCGGGATGAGCGAGCGGACCCGGCCCGCGGGCGTCGAGCGGCTGGCCCGGTCGCTGTTCGCCGGCGGCGAGGTGGACCGGATCGTCGCGCTGCGGATGCCGCACGGCCGGGCGCTGATGCACCTCGACACCGTGCTGACCATGATCGACCGCGGGACGTTCGTGAAGTACGCGGGGCTCGGGATGCTGCCCTCGTACACGGTGCGGCCGGGCGACTCCGAGAAGGAGATGGTCATGACCGACCATCCGCCGGAGGACATGCACGCCGCCGTCGCCGCCGTCCTCGGGCTGGACTCGATCCGGGTGCTGACCGCCGAGCAGGACGTCCACTCCGCGGAGCGCGAGCAGTGGGACGACGGCTGCAACCTGCTCGCCGTGGCGCCCGGCGTGGTGGTGACGTACGAGCGCAACGTCACCACCAACACCTACCTGCGCAAGCAGGGGATCGAGGTGCTCGACATCCCCGGCGGCGAGCTCGGGCGTGGCCGCGGCGGGCCGCGGTGCATGAGCTGCCCGATCCTGCGCGACCCGGCGTGAAACCCGTCGGGGTACGGGCGAATACGGAGCGTGTAACTACTCCGTCCGGGTGACGCACGCGCGGGTGGACGCGCGGTCCGGAGGCAACGCCCCCCTCGTTGGCGGGGCGTGGCCGCCCTCGACGGACAGCGCACTGAGGTGCGCCTCCCCGGATTCCGGACCGTGCTCCGCGCCCTGCTGGTTCTCGCGGCCGTGGCCGCCCTGACCGGTGCCGGGGTGGCGGCCGCGTCACCGCCGGAACCGAAGGCCGCCGCACCGCTCGCCGCGCCCGCCGCCGTCATGGCGTTGCTCGACGCGCGGACCGCGGCCGGCATGCCCGCCGGACTCGCCGACTACGGGATCGACGGCGAGGTCGTCGACGTCCGGCTGGTCGGCGATCCCTCGCCCGAGGTGACCGCGCTGCTCGCCGGCATCGACCCGGCCCTGCTGCGGGTGGCGACCGGCGCGGGTGTGCCGCACCACCAGGACCTGCGCGGCGGCCAGCGGATCACCGGCGGCACCACCCGGTGCACCCTCGGCTTCTCCGCCGGTGCGGGCGCCCAGGACTGGATCGTCACCGCCGGGCACTGCACCCGGGAGTCCGACGAGTGGCTCGACGACCGCGGGCAGCTCATCGGGGACGGCGCGCGAACCGCGGGCGGGGGGGTCGACGTCGGCGCCGTGCCCGTCACGTCGGACTCGGCGGCACTGCCCGAGGTGGCCTCGGTGCCGGTGCGCGGCACCGTGCCCGCCCCCATCGGCTCCGCGGTCTGCCTCTACGGCAGCACCAGCGGCAAGACCTGCGGCACCGTGACCGCCCGCAACCGCACGGTGAACTTCGACGGCCAGCAGCAGCGAGGGATGGTCGTGGCCTCGATCTGCACCGCCCAGGGCGACTCCGGCGGGCCGTACATCACCGCCGACGGGCAGGCGCAGGGCGTGCACAGCGGTGCGGGCGACGGCTGCACCGCCTACTTCACCCCGATCGACCAGGCACTGAGCTCGCTGGGCCTGACCCTGCGCACCGCCTGAGCCCCCGACGGATCACATGATGGTTCCACAACGCGCAGAAAGGGGGCTTGTGAGCGCGTCATGGTTCGACAACGTGAGTGAGACGGGCTCCTGAGCGCGCTGTGGTTCCGTACTGCGGCCGAGGTCAGCGGCCGCGGACGGCGCGGCGGAGCTTGGGCAGGCGCTCGGCCAGGACCCGCTCGGCGCCGTGCGTCGTGGGCTCGTAGTAGTCCTTTCCGACGAGCTCGTCCGGCGGGTACTGCTGCGCCAGCACCCCGTCCGGCGTGCTGTGCGGGTAGCGGTAGCCCACGGCGTTGCCCAGCTTCTGCGCTCCGGCGTAGTGCCCGTCCCGCAGGTGCGCCGGCACCGCGCCGACCGCGCCGCCCTTCACGTCCGCCATCGCGGCGTCGATCGCCGAGATCACGGCGTTGGACTTCGGCGCGGTGGCGAGGTGCACCGTGGCCTGCGCCAGGGCGAGCCGGGCCTCCGGCATGCCGACGAGCTGCACCACCTGCGCCGCCGCGGTGGCCGCCTGCAGCGCGGTGGGATCGGCGAGCCCGATGTCCTCGCTCGCGTGCACCATCAGCCGCCGCGCGATGAACCGCGGGTCCTCCCCCGCGACGATCATCCGGGCCAGGTAGTGCAGCGCCGCGTCCGCGTCCGACCCGCGGATCGACTTGATGAAGGCGCTGATCACGTCGTAGTGCTGGTCGCCGGCGCGGTCGTACCGGACGGCGACCTCGGTGACCGCCCGCTCCACCGCGGCGAGGTCGACGACCCCGGTGCCGTCGGCGAGCACGCCGTCCGCCGCCGCCTCGAGCGCGGTGAGGGCGCGGCGCGCGTCCCCCGCGGAGAGCCGGACCAGCGCGGCCTCGCCGTCCTCGGCCAGGGTCACCGCGCCGTTCAGGCCCTGCGGGGCGCCGACCGCCCGGCGCAGGACCTCGCGGACCTCGTCCTCGTCGAGCGACTGCAGCTGCAGCACGAGCGAGCGCGACAACAGCGGCGAGACGACCGAGAAGGACGGGTTCTCCGTGGTCGCCGCGACGAGCAGCACCACCCGGTCCTCGACCGCGCCGAGCAGCGCGTCCTGCTGGGTCTTGGAGAAGCGGTGCACCTCGTCGATGAACAGCACGGTGGAGCCGCCGTGGTAGTCCCGGCGGCGCCGCGCGTCGTCGATCACGGCGCGCAGCTCCTTCACCCCGGCGGACAGCGCGGACAAGGCGACGAAGTGCCGCTCGCCCGCCCGGGCCATCAGCCGGGCGAGCGTGGTCTTGCCGGTGCCGGGCGGCCCGTAGAGCAGCACGGACGCCGGTGCGCCGCCCTCGAGCAGCCGGCGCAGCGGGGCGCCCGGCTTGAGCAGGTGCCGCTGCCCGACGACCTCGTCGAGCGAGCGCGGCCGCATCCGCACGGCGAGGGGTGCACCCGGGGCCGGGCGCGCCTCCTCCCCGGCGGCCTCGGAGGACCCGAGGGGCTCGCCGATGTCGAACAGACCGTCGGATGCAGCACTCATCGGTGTCCAGGGTGCCACCCGGCACCGACGGTTCCGGCACGAGCCGGGGCGCGTGTCAGGACTGCAGCTCCTGCACCAGCGTCGGCGTGCCGACCTGGGGGTTCTCCCTGTTGCGCAGTGAGGCGTAGGTGACGACGGCGACGCCCGCGGCCGCCAGGGTCACGGGCAGGGTCAGGATGTTGACGATGAGCGACCGCGCCACGCTGTCCGGCTGGGTGAAGGTGCTGACGATGGCGTTGATGATCCCGCTGTAGACGGCCGCCGCGATCGCGAAGGTGAGCAGCCTGCCGAACGTGCCCCAGAACTGGCGGTTGACCAGCTCGAACGTGCGGCCGATCCCGGCCCGCTCGTACATGATCACCCCGGTCAGCGCGGCGACGAACACCACGCTCAGGTAGATGCCCGGGATGATCAGCAGCAGGAACCCGATGAAGATCAGGATGCCGGCGAGGATGCCCCAGCCGAGCAGCGGCAGGGCGCGCCGGGCCGCGAACGACAGCGCCTCGCCGGCACCGACCGGCTGTTCGGCGGCCTGCCGGGTCACGACGTAGACGGAGGCTCCCTGCGCCAGCAGGGACACGGCCACCACGATGATCAGCGAGAGGCCGCCGCCGACCGCCACCCCGACCCAGCCGCCGCCGGCGGCCACGATGACCGCGATCAGCGCGCCGACGATGAGCGCCGGCAGCGCCGTGGCGATCTGGATCAGCAACAGCGGCTGCCAGCTGCGCCGCAGCACCGCGAGGACCTTCGTCCACCAGTCGGAGAAGTCGGCCGCGACGAGCGGGTCCGCGAGCGGGGCGGGCGCCCCGCCCGGATACTGGGCCGGCTGACCCGGCCCGTAGCCGTAGGGCTGCTGCCCGTACCCCTCGGGTCCGTATCCCTGCTGCCCGTAGCCCTGCTGCCCGTAGCCCTGCTGCCCGTAGCCCTGCTGCCCGTAGCCCTGCTGCCCGTAGCCCTGCTGCCCGTAGCCCTGCTGCCCGTAGCCCTGCTGCCCGTAGCCCTGCTGCCCGTAGCCCTGCTGCCCGTAGCCCTGCTGCCCGTAGCCCTGCTGCCCGTAGCCCTGCTGCCCGTAGCCCTGCTGCCCGTAGCCCTGCTGCCCGTAGCCCTGCTGCCCGTAGCCCTGCTGCCCGTAGCCCTGCTGCCCGTAGCCCTGCTGCCCGTAGCCCTGCTGCCCGTAGCCCTGCTGCCCGTAGCCCTGCTGCCCGTAGCCCTGCTGCCCGTAGCCCTGCTGCCCGTAGCCCTGCTGCCCGTAGCCCTGCTGCCCGTAGGCGGGCTGGCCGTATCCCTGCTGGCCGTAGCCGGCCGGTGGCGGGTAGCCCTGGCCGTACTGCCCCTGGCCGGACTCCCCCTGGCCGGGCGCCTGGCCGTACTGTCCCGCGCCGGGCGCCTGCCCGTACTGGCCGGACTCGGGCCCGTACCCCGGGGTCGCCTGGCCGGGCCGGGGCGCGCCGTAACCGCCCTCTCCGTACCCCCCCGGTGGCGGGGCGCCCTGACCGGCGGCGGGCGGGTGGCCGCCGGGCGGCTCCTGCCCGGCCGGCTGGGGCGGGGCGGAGCCGGGCTGCGGGGCGCCCTGCTCGCCGTGCTGGTGGCGGTCGTCGCCCGGCGGGTTGCTCATACCGGGCAAGGTAGAGGGTTCGCCCACGTCGGTCACCGGGCCGGAAGTCCCGTGATCGATTCGCAATCAGACTCCTTCTCCCACCATCTGAGAAGCGGGTTCCGCATCGCAGGACAGAAGGAGCAGTATCGGTACGGGCGCCGGTCCACCCTGCCGCGCCCGCGCTCCGCGGACGACCCCGCGGGACGGCCCGGCCTCCCGGCCACCACCCGGGAGTGCCCGGCCCCCGCCCCTGCCCCCACCTCTCCGCGAGGCCACCATGACCAGCACCGATCTCCGTCCCACTCCGACCAGGACACCCCCCGTCACGCTCGCCTCCCGGCTCGCCGCGCTCCGCGGCTCGGCCATCCGCGACCTGCTCACCCTCACCGCGCGCGACGACGTGCTGAGCCTCGCGGGCGGGCTGCCCGCCGCCGACCTCATGCCGCGGGAGCGCATCGCCGCGGCGGCCGACCGGGCGCTCCGCTCCCCCGCCGCCGTGCAGTACTCCGAGACGGCCGGGCTCGCCCACCTGCGCGAGGTCGTGGCCGCGCACGAGTCCGGACGGACCGGGCGGCCGGTCGCGCCCGGCGAGGTCGTCGTGACGAGCGGGTCCCAGCAGGCCCTGGACCTGCTCGCCCGCGCCCTGCTCGACCCGGGCGACCCGGTGGCGGTCGAGGACCCGGTGTACGTCGGGGCGCTGCAGGTCCTGCAGGCCGCGGGCGCCGCCGTCCACCCGCTCCCGCTCGACGCCGAGGGGATGCGTGTCGACCTGCTGGCCGAGCGGCTCGCCGCCGGCTTCCGGCCCCGGCTGGTGCACACCGTGTCCAGCTTCCACAACCCGCGCGGTGTCACGATGAGCCAGGAGCGCCGCCGCGCCCTGGCCGGGCTCGCCGAGCGGTACGGCTTCCTCGTCGTCGAGGACGACCCGTACGGCCTGCTGTCCTTCGACGGTGCGCCACCCCGCCCACTGGCCGCGCACGGCGAGCACGTCGTCCGGTTGGGCAGCGCGTCGAAGGTGCTGGCCCCGTCGTTGCGGGTCGGCTGGCTGGTCGCGCCGCCGGTGCTGGCCGCGGCCGTCGAGCGGCTCAAGCAGTCGACGGACCTCTGCGGCTCGTCGCTGACCCAGATGATCACCGCCGAGCTGCTGGCCGACGAGCCGTGGTTCGCCGCGCACGTCGCGGGCGTCCGGCGGGAGAACCGGGGCCGCGCCGCGGCGCTGACCGCGGCCGTCGACGCCGAGTTCGGGTCCGCCGTCACCCGGTCGACACCGACCGGCGGCATGTTCTGCTGGCTGGAGTTCGCCGACGGCACCGACACGGCGGCGCTGCTGCCGCACGCGCTCGAGCACGGGGTCGGCTACGTGCCGGGGAACGCCTTCGCGGTCGACGGCGGCACCGGCCTCCGTTCGGCGGCCCGGCTCTGCTTCGCGACCTACCCACCCGATCTGCTGACCGAGGCCGTCCGGCGGCTCGCCCGCGCCTCCCGCCGGCGCGACTCCTGAGTAGGGTCGGGGACCGTGCGCGAGATCCTGGAGCTGCTGGAACGGGACGCGTCGCTGAGCCACGACACCCTGGCCACCATGGTCGGTCGGCCCGTCGCCGAGGTGTCGGCGCAGATCGCGGCGTGGGAGGAGGCCGGCGTGATCCGCCGGTACAAGGCGGTGGTCGACTGGGAGAAGGTCGACGGCTCGGAGGCCACCGAGGTCACCGCGTTCATCGACGTCGCGGTGGCGCCCGCCCGCGGCGTCGGCTTCGACGACGTCGCTGAGCGGATCTCCCGGTTCGACGAGGTCCGCAGCTGCTACCTGGTCTCCGGCGGGCACGACCTGCGGTGCACCGTCGTCGGGTCGAACATCCGGGCGGTCAGCGACTTCGTCAGCCGCAAGCTGTCCACGATCGACCGGGTCACGGCGACGGCCACGCACTTCGTGCTCCACACGCACAAGCGCGACGGCGACACCTTCTTCGAACCCGAACCCGACCACCGGCTGCGGGTGACCCCGTGAGGGCCGCCCGATGAAGCCGCTCAACGACGTCATCGCCGCCTGCCCGCCGTCGGGCATCCGGCGGTTCTTCGACATCGCCGCCGAGATGGACGACGTGATCTCCCTCGGCGTGGGCGAGCCGGACTTCGTCACCCCGTGGCGGATCCGCGAGGCGGGCATCTACGCCCTCGAGCACGGCTACACGACCTACACCTCGAACGCGGGCCTGCCCGAGCTGCGCCGGCTGATCTGCGCGGATCTGGAGAAGCGGTATGCCGCGCGGTACGCGTGGGACACCGAGTGCCTGATCACCACCGGGGTGTCCGAGGGGCTGGACCTGGCGCTGCGGGTGCTGCTCAACCCCGGCGACGAGGTGGTCGTGCCGGAGCCCTGCTACGTCGCCTACGAGCCGTGCGTGTCCTTCGCCGGGGGCACCCCCGTCCGCGTCGCCACGCGGTGGGAGGAGGACTTCGCGATCGACCCGGCCGCGGTCGAGGCGGCGATCACCCCGCGCACCAAGGCGATCCTGATCGGCTCCCCCGCGAACCCGACGGGCGCGGTCCAGCCGCGGTCGGCGCTGGAGGGCCTGGTCCGGCTGGCCGAGAGGCACGACCTGTACCTGATCTCCGACGAGATCTACGACCGGCTCACCTACGACGACACCCACGTCTGCCTGGGCGCGCTGCCGGGCGCCCGGGAGCGGACCGTCGTGCTCGGCGGGTTCTCCAAGGCCCAGGCGATGACCGGCTGGCGGGTCGGCTGGATCTGCGCACCGCGGGCCGTGGCCGAGCTGTGCGTGCGGGTGCACCAGTACACGATGCTGTGCGCCCCGCACGTCTCGCAGATCGCGGCCGTCGAGGCGCTCGAGGAGGCCGACGGGGACGTCCGGGAGATGGTCGCCGACTACGACCGCCGGCGCCGGGTGTTCGTGAAGGGCCTGCGGGAGATCGGGCTGGAGTGCCCGGAGCCGGGTGGCGCCTTCTACGCGTTCCCGTCCATCCGGTCCTCCGGGCTGGACTCGGAGACCTTCGCCGAGCGGCTGCTCCACGAGGAGAGCGTGGCCGTGGTGCCCGGCAACGTGTTCGGCCCCTCCGGCGAGGGCCACATCCGGTGTTCGTACGCGACGGCGTTGCCGCAGCTGGAGGAGGCGCTCGTCCGCATCGACCGGTTCCTCGGCTCGCTGCGGTGAGATCACGACCGTCGCCCGATCGCAACACTGTGCGGCGTGGCGTTCACAGCACGGCAACGCGTTCGGGGCATCCTTCGGTGGCATGGACGACGGCAAACCTGTCACCGCCTTCCCCACCCACTCCTGCACCGCGTGCGCCTGCCCCCGCACGCCGGGCGACGTCCGCGGCCTCGCCTGGAGCAGCCACCACGTCGGCGGCGTGATCCGCTGGGTCTGCGGGCCCTGCACCCGCGCCCACCTGTTCGAGATCGAGACGGGGCAGCCGGTCGTCGCCCCGGCCGCCCTTCCCCGGTCCGCCTAGACCGGGCCCTGCTCACGGGCGGTCAGGCGGCCGGCGCCCGCCCGCCCGTGAGCAGGCCGTGCAGGATCACCGGGCCGAGGTCCCGCCCGCGGCGCACCAGCCAGGGCGTGCCGCGGACCACGATCCACGCCGCCCGGTGGAACGCGGTGATCTCGCGCCCGCCCCCGCAGGCGATCGGCACGGGCTCGGGCACCGCGAAACCCGAGCCCGCGAGCAGGTCGCCGGCGGCGCGGGCCAGCAGGCGGTGCCCCAGCTCCGAGGGGTGCAGCCGGTCGACGCTCCAGGCCGCGCGCTCGTAGCCGCCGGGCAGCAGGTGCAGGTCGAGCACCCCCATGGCGTGCCCGTCCGCGGTCGCCTCCGCGATCGCCGTGTCGATCGCCGTGTTCAGCGCCGTCACCCGGTTCCGCAGCGCGGCCCGCAGCCGCCCCGGCAGCCGGAACACGCGGGTGTGGTCGTGGTAGCGCAGGACCACCGGGAAGCTGCCGGCCGCGCCGAGCTCCCCCAGGGTCGCGGCCAGGTCGGTGCGGATGCCGGCCGGGTCGAAGTCCGAGCGCAGGGTGTCGTTCATCCCCGCGCAGATCACCGCCGCCTCGGGCCGCGCGGGCAGGACCGCGGCGAGCTGGGCGCCGCGGACCTCGGCCATCCGGGCGCCGGTGCGGGCGGGGTTCAGCAGCCGGGTGCCGGGGCCGAGGGCGTCGCGGAGCAGCACGGGGAACCCCCGCCAGCCGCCGCCGGGCAGCGGGTCCCCCAGCCCGACGGCCGTCGAGTCGCCGAGGGTGGCCAGGGTGGTGACGGTCCGCGGCGGGAGGGTCGCGGGGGTCGGGAGGGCACGGACGGGTCGCACGCTCTGCACGGACACGAGCGCATGATCGGGTCGCGGGGCTCCGAGGCGGTGTGCGCGTGGTGACGGGTCGCCGACGGCTCCGCGAACACCCGCCCCCGGGCCGCGTCAGATCCCTCCTGCGGCCCTTCCGGCGCCGCTCAGACGCGGCTGCGGAAGGCGGGGTAGACCGGCAGCCGGCCGGCGCCGTTGTCCGAGGGGTCCTCGAACCGGTGCTGCAGGGCGCCCGCCATCCGCTCGGCCAGCTCGACCGTGGCGGGCCGGCGCCCGCCCTCGGCGGCCGCGCTCGCGAGCCGCCGCCAGTAGTCGGCCAGGGCGGCCCCGATCCGCGGCGACCGCCCGGGGTCGACGCCGATGCGCGTGTCGCCCGCGGCGACCCGCGGCAACAGCCACCAGGTGCACAGCCAGACCCACAGCAGCTGGGCGTCGAGCAGCCGGGCCCGCAGCAACGCAGGGTCGTCGAGGTCCGGCCAGACGGTGGCGATCTCGTTGCGCCAGGCCTCGAGCATGGCGTCGGCCATCCCGTCGGGCAGCGCGAAGCTGGACTCGCAGGCCGGGAAGGGGACGCGGAAGTAGGCGGCGTCGAGCGCGACGTCCCGGAAGCAGCCCCACTCGAAGTCGACGAACCGCACCCCGCGGCCGGTCACGAGATTGTTGTCCGGGCAGGTGTCCGACGGGCTGAAGGCGCGGTAGCGCGTCCCGCCCAGCAGCCGCGCGGTCTCCCGGGCCTCGGTCTCGGCGGCCGCGCTGACCGTCACGCCCAGGATCCCGGCGACCATCTCGGGCACCCCGGCGAAGGCGGCCCGCGCCTCGTCCGCGATCGGGTCCCGGCGGGCCTTCTCCCCCAGGCGGCGCAGCAGGGCGCCGAAGTCGTTCTCCCGGCCCGCCGTGGCGGCCTGCATCCGGCCGAGCGCCCGGGCCCAGCTCAGCAGGCAGCGTTGTGCGGCGACCGGGTCGGGCGCGAAGAGCATGTCGGCCAGGGTGGAGCTGCGGCCCAGGTCCTCCAGCACCAACAGCCGGGTCGACGGGTCGTGCGCGATGAGCACCGGGCTGGGCCGGGTGTCGGCCGGGAGCGCGGTGAACAGCTGGCAGCTCGCGACCTCGAAGTGGAAGGGATCGGGGCGCGCCGGATCCGGCTCCCCCACGTACTGCTTCACGACGAGGGTGCGCGGCAGCGAGAACGGGTTGCGCGCCACCCGGGCGCGCGCCACCACCGACCGTTCGCTGCCGCCGAGGTCCTCGGGATCGGCGAGGACCACGGTGGCCCCGGCCCGCCGGGTGAGCAGGCGTTCCGCCGCGGCCAACGCGGTGAGCACGGGCCTGGGGAAGTCGGCCAGGTCACGTGACATCGTCATCGACCCTACCCCGAGGACAGGGCCCGGCCGGCGTCCCTGCGCCGTCGGGAGCGTCGCGCCACGAGCAGCACGAGCGCGGCCGCGACCACGATCCCGACCAGGTTCACCGCCAGCTGCAGTGCCGACAGCCCCGACTCGCGCCAGCGCCCCTCGACCGCCGCGACCGAGGCGAACGCGGCCGCGGGCACGGTGGTGACCGAGATGAACACCCGGCGCGGCCGCCTCGGCCGCGTCCGCGGCATCGCTCAGGACGGTGTCGAGGACCTCGAGGGTCACCGCACCGTCGTGGTCCAGCCCGAGGTCGCGCAGCCGACCGAGCAGGGCGTCGGCGCACTCACGGGCGACATCGGCTTCGAGGACGTCGCCCGCCGGGCGCACCGCCGCGCCCGGCAGGACGATCAGGTGGGCGACGCCCGGATCCGCCGCCAGCACCGCCCGGACGTCGGCCGTCCTGGCCGCCGGGCACAGGATGCGCAGGTGGAGCACGACCCGGCCCGGGTCAGGCCCCGCCGCCCTCGGCGTCCTGCGCCGCGGCCTTCCGGTCGGAGGTCGCGGCAGCGACCGCCGGCTTCGGCGGCACCGCGTCGACCCCGGCCTCCTTGCGCTGCTCGGGGGTGATCGGGGCGGGCGCCGCGGTGAGCGGGTCGTAGCCGCCGCCGGTCTTCGGGAAGGCGATGACCTCGCGGATCGAGTCCTCGCCGGCCAGCAGCGCGGTGATCCGGTCCCAGCCGAAGGCGATGCCGCCGTGCGGGGGCGGCCCGAACGCGAAGGCGTCGAGCAGGAAGCCGAACTTCTCCTGCGCCTCCTCCTCGGTCAGGCCCATGATCTCGAAGACCCGCTTCTGCACGTCCGCCCGGTGGATACGGATGGACCCGCCGCCGATCTCGTTGCCGTTGCAGACGATGTCGTAGGCGTAGGCCAGCGCGTTGCCCGGGTCGGACTCGAACTTGTCGATCCAGTCCGGGGTCGGCGAGGTGAAGGCGTGGTGCAGTGCGGTCCACCTGCCGTGCCCGACGGCCACGTCGTCCGTCTCGTCGGCCGCCTCGAACAGCGGGAAGTCGACGACCCAGACGAAGGACCAGGCGTTCTCGTCGATCGCCCCGATGCGGCGGGCGATCTCGCCCCGGGCGGCGCCGAGCAGCGCGCGGGCCTCGTTCGGCCGGCCGGCGGCGAAGAAGATGCAGTCGCCGGGGTTCGCCCCCACGGCGGCGGGCAGGCCGGCCCGCTCCTCCTCCGACAGGTTCTTGACGACCGGGCCCTTCTCGGAGACGGTCCCGTCCTCGTCGACCAGGACGTAGGCCAGCCCGCGGGCGCCACGCTGCTTGGCCCACTCCTGCCAGGCGTCGAGCTGCTTGCGCGGCTGGCTCGCGCCGCCGGGCATCACGACCGCGCCGACGTAGGGGTTCTGGAAGACCCGGAAGCCGGTGTTCGCGAAGTACTCGGTGAGCTCGGTCAGCTCGATCTCGAAGCGCAGGTCCGGCTTGTCCGAGCCGTAGCGGCTCATGGCCTCGGCGTAGCTGATCCGGCGAATCGGCCGCGGCAGCTCGTAGCCGATCAGCGCCCACTCCGCCGCGAGGATCTCCTCGGAGAGGGCGATCACGTCGTCCTGCTCGACGAAGCTCATCTCGATGTCGAGCTGGGTGAACTCGGGCTGCCGGTCGGCGCGGAAGTCCTCGTCCCGGTAGCAGCGCGCGATCTGGTAGTAGCGCTCCATGCCGCCGACCATGAGCAGCTGCTTGAACAGCTGCGGGCTCTGCGGCAGCGCGTACCAGGAGCCGGGCTTGAGCCGCGCCGGCACCAGGAAGTCTCGCGCGCCCTCGGGCGTGGAGCGGGTCAGTGTGGGCGTCTCGATCTCGACGAAGTCGTGCGCGTCGAGCACGGTCCGCGCGGCCCGGTTCACCCTGCTGCGCAGCTTGATCGCCGCGGCCGGGTCGGGGCGGCGCAGGTCGAGGTACCGGTACCGGAGGCGCACCTCCTCGCCGACGCCGGTGTGCTCGTCGATCGGGAAGGGCAGCGGCGCGGACTCCGACAGCACGACGAGGTCGGTGACCGTGACCTCGACGGCGCCGGTCGGCAGCTCCGGGTTCTCGTTGCCCGCGGGTCGCGCGACGACCTCGCCGGTCACCTGCAGGCAGAACTCGGCGCGCAGCCGGTGCGCGCGCTCGGCCATCTCGCCCTCGCGGAACACGATCTGGGCGGTGCCCGAGCTGTCCCGCAGGTCGACGAAGATCACGCCGCCGTGGTCGCGGCGACGGGCCACCCATCCGGCGAGGGTCACGGTCTGGCCGGCGTGCTCGGCACGCAGGGTGCCGACGGGGTGGGTTCGCATCACGGGGGCCAAGGCTATCCGCCCCACCCCGAGGCCCGGCCAGCAGGTTTCCACCACCGGAGGGGCCGCCCTCCGGGTGGTGTCAGAGCAGGGTGAGCTGCTCGGCGACGGGCGCGGCGAGCTGCTCGGCCGGCGGCGCGGTACGGGTCGGCACCGCCTCCTCCGCGGGGCCGTGCGGGAACCCGTCGCCTCCGGTCCGGCGCACGCCCGAGCTGCGGTCGAGCCCGTGCCGACGCAGCAGCGGGCCGACCCGCTCGGCCAGCGCCCGCCGGTAGTCGGGGTCGACGTACGCCCCGCGCCGGTAGAGCCGCGCGTAGGCCGGCACGAGGGCCGGGTACTCCCGCGCGAGCCAGGCCATGAACCACTCCCGCGTGCCGGGGCGCAGGTGCAGTGCCAGCACGCTCACCCCCGACGCGCCCGCCGCCCGCACCCGCTCGAGCAGCGTGTCGAGCGCTTCCACGGAGTCGGTGAGCAGCGGGAGCACCGGCGCGACCATCACGCCGCAGTCCAGCCCGGCGTCGGCGATCCGCCTCACCAGGTCGAGCCGGGCCTGCGGGGACGGCGTGCCCGGCTCGAGCCGGGCCTGCAGCTCGCGGTCGGCGAGGGCGAGCGAGACCCCCAGCCCGACGGGCACCTCCCGCGCGGCGGCCGCGAGGTCCGGCAGGTCACGGCCGAGCACGGTGCCCTTGGTGAGGATCGAGAACGGGGTGCCCGAGCCCGCGAGCGCCCGGACGATCTCCGGCATCAGCCGGTACCGGCCCTCGGCGCGCTGGTAGGGATCGGTGTTGGTGCCCATCGCCACCGGCTCGCGGGTCCAGCGCGGGCGCGCGACCTCCCGCGCCAGCACCCGCCCGACGTTCACCTTCACCACGATCTGGGAGTCGAAGTCCGCGCCGGCGTCGAGGTCGAGGTAGGTGTGGGTGTTGCGGGCGAAGCAGTAGACGCACGCATGGGAGCAGCCGCGGTAGGGGTTCACCGTCCAGCGGAAGGGCATCGGCGAGCTCCCGGGCACCCGGTTCAGCGCGGACCTCGCCTCGACCTCGTGGAACACGGTCCCGGCGAACTCCGGCGTGCGGACCGAGCGCAGCAGGCCCCGCAGGCCGGGCAGGGCCGTGGCCCCGCCCACCCCGTCCGCCAGGACCTGCTGCCCGCTCCACCGCACCAGTAGAGTCGAACACATGTTCGAGACTTGCGCAAGTTCCGGCGCTCGTCCGGCGGAACCCGCCGGCGTCCGCGACCCTGCCCCCATGAACGGGAAGACGACGACGCTGGTGGTGATGGGGGTGTCGGGGGTCGGCAAGTCGACCGTCGCCGCCGAGCTCGTGCGGCGCACCGGCTGGCCGTTCGCGGAGGGCGACGACCTGCACCCCGAGCCCAACCGGCGGAAGATGGCGGCCGGCCACCCGCTGACGGACGACGACCGGTGGCCGTGGCTGCGTCTGGTCGCCGGGTGGATCGGCGAGCAGGAGGCGGCCGGCCGCGACGCGGTGGTCACCTGTTCCGCGCTGCGCCGCCGCTACCGGGACGTGCTGCGCGACGGGCACCCGTCCGTCCGGTTCGTGCACCTGCAGGCCGCGCCGGGGGCCATCGCGGGCCGGCTCGCCACCCGCCGCGGGCACTACATGCCCGCCTCCCTGCTGCAGAGCCAGCTCGACACGCTCGAGCCGTTGGAGCCCGACGAACCGGGTATCACCGTCAGCGGCGAGGGCGATCCGGGCGCCGTCGTCGACCGGGTGCTCACCGAGCTGACCCCCACCGGAGGTGCCGCATGACCGCACTCGCGCTCTCCCTCGCCCAGTCCCAGGAGACGGCCCCCGCCGCCGGGGGCACGCAACTCGTCGTCGCCGCCCTCCTCGGCATCGTGGCGATCGTCCTGCTCATCACCTGGCTGCACGTCCACCCGTTCCTGGCGCTGATCGCCGGTGCCGCGGTGCTCGGGATCGTCGGCGGGCTCGGGGCGGACAAGACGATCGAGAGCTTCACCAAGGGCGTCGGGTCCACCGTCGGCTCGGTCGGCGTGCTGATCGCGCTCGGCGCCATGATCGGCGGGTTGCTGCGGGACTCCGGCGGCGCGGACCGCGTGGTCGAGGCGGTGACGCGGCGGGTCGGCCCGCGCGGCATGCCGTGGGCGCTCGCGGGCGTGGCCGCGCTGATCGGCATTCCGCTGTTCTTCGAGGTCGGCGTGGTGCTGCTGGTGCCGGTCGTGGTGCTGGTGGCCGCGCGGACCCGCAGCTCCGTGATCGCGATCGGCATCCCGGCGCTCGCCGGCCTGTCGGTGCTGCACGGGCTGGTCCCGCCGCACCCGGGGCCGCTGGTCGCGATCGACGCCCTCGGCGCCGACCTGGGTCTGACCCTGCTCTTCGGGCTCCTGATCGCGATCCCGACCGTGATCGTGGCGGGGCCGCTGTTCGGCCGGCTCGCCGCCCGCTGGGTCCCGCTGCCCCCGTCCACCGAGGGCGGGACCGCAGCGGTGGCCGGCGGCGCCGGCGGGAACCGGGACGACGACGGCGGCCCCGCCGGTCCGTCCGGTGGGTCCGGTGCGACCGATGCGGGGGCCGGCACGACCCGCGTGGCGGCCCCCGAACGGACGCGGCGGCGACCGGTCCGCGTGGGCGCCGCGGTCGCGGTGATGCTCACCCCGGTCGTCCTCATGCTGATCCGCGCGATCGCCGAGATCGCGCTGCCCGACGGCAACCCCGTGCGCGCCGCGCTGGAGGTCCTGGGCGAGCCCGTCGTGGCGCTGCTCGTCGGCGTCGTGGTCGCCATGCTCGCCCTCGGCCTGCCCTCCGGAATGGGCCGCCGCGGGCTGACCGACTCCGTCGGCGGCGCGCTGCCCGCGATCGCCGGGATCCTGTTGATCGTCGGCGCGGGCGGCGGGTTCAAGCAGACGCTGGTCGACGCGGGCGTCGGCACCCTCATCGGGCAGTGGGCGGGCGCGGCGTCGCTCTCGCCGCTGATCCTGGGCTGGCTGGTCGCCGTCGCGATCCGGGTGGCGACGGGTTCGGCCACGGTCGCGACCATCACCGCGGCGGGGATCGTCGCGCCCCTGGCGGCCGGGCTGCCGGCGGCCACGGTGGCGCTGCTCGCCCTCGCCGTCGGCGCCGGGTCGCTGTTCTTCTCGCACGTCAACGACGCCGGGTTCTGGTTGGTCAAGGAGTACTTCGGGCTCACGGTCGGGCAGACGATCAAGAGCTGGTCGGTGATGGAGACGATCATCTCGGTCGTCGGGCTGCTGCTGGTGCTGCTGGTCTCGGTGTTCGTCTAGGACCCTCCTGCGCGGGCCGGGTGCGGGGCGCGTGGGCCGACCCGTGAGGATGCCGGAGTGGCTCCCCGCGACCGGACCTCCGACAGCGGGCGGCACCGCGCCCCCGTCCGCCCGGTGCCTGCCCCCGTCGGTGTCCCGGCTCGCGCACCTCTCGCGGCCACGGTGCCACCGGAGACGGACGCCGAGCGCACCACCCCGCTCGCACCCGTGCCGGCCGGGGTCGTGCCCTCGGCCCCGCAGCGCGTGCCGGACGCCGAGCGGGGCCCGGACCAGGGGCCCGGCCGGGGTCACGGGCAGGCTGACGTTCAGGGTCACGTTCAGGGTCACGGGCACGAGGCCGGGCACGGCCACGGGCACGGGCCCGCCACCCCCGCCGGCCGCCGCGTCCGGATGCTGCTCGTCGGCCTGCTGGTGCCCTGCGCCCTGGCCACCCTCGTCGGGCTGGTGCTGCTGTGGCCGAGCGGTCCGCTGCCCGGCAGCACCCAGCCCGGCCAGCAGGTGTTCGACGCCGAGGTGGTGGCGGGCGCGGCCGCCGACTGCTCCCCCGGCTCCGGCGACGGCGGCTGCGCCGGCCTGACCCTGCGGATGGACGGCGGACCGCTGCCGGGCCGGGACCTCGTGCAGATCGTCCCGGTCGAGCCCTCGACCCCGCGGTTCGCGGTCGGCGACCGGGTCCGGGTCGCGTACTCGGGCGGTGCGGCGACCGACCCCGGCTCCTACCAGGTCGTCGACTTCCAGCGGTCGGGCCCGCTGGTCGCGCTGGCGGTCGCGTTCGCGCTGGCCGTGCTGCTGCTGGGCCGGTGGCGCGGGCTGGCCGCGCTGGTCGCGCTGGGCATGAGCCTGGTCGTGCTGGTGCTGTTCGTGCTGCCGGCGATCCTCGGCGGGGCCGACCCGGTGTGGGTGGCCGTGGTCGGTGCCTGCCTGATCATGTTCGTGGTCCTCTACCTCACCCACGGGCTCTCGGCGCGGACCTCGGCCGCGGTGCTCGGCACCCTGGCGTCCCTGGCGCTGATCGCGCTGCTCAGCGCGGTGTTCTCGGCGCTCACCCGGCTCACCGGGCTCGACGACACCACGGCCAGCCTCATCGCCACGCTCGGCGCGCCCGTCGACGCCCGCGGCCTGCTGCTCGCCGGGATCGTGATCGGCGCGCTCGGCGTGCTCGACGACGTCACGGTCACCCAGACCAGCGCCGTCTGGGAGCTGCGGGCGGCCAACCCCGCCCTGGGCGCCCGCGCGTTGTTCGCCGCCGGGATGCGGATCGGGCGGGACCACGTGTCGTCCGCGGTCAACACCCTGGTGCTCGCCTACGCGGGCGCGTCCCTGCCGCTGATGCTGCTGTTCACGGTGGCCGGCCGCGGCCCGGGCGAGGTGCTGACCTCGCAGGACGTGGCGACCGAGATCGTCCGCACGCTCGTCGGCAGCATCGGGCTGGTCGCATCGGTGCCGATCACGACCGGGCTGGCCGCCCTGGTCGCCAGCCGCGAGGCACCGGGTCGGCCACGGTCGCGCCTCAGGGCCGGCGGGCCAGCAGCGTCGCCTCGCCGCCACCCTCCCGGTGGTCGAGCGTCTGGAGCTGCGGGAACGCCTGCGCCAGCTCCCCCGGCGCGGCCCGGAAGCGGCCGCCCTCGTCGCCGACCTCGGACAGCACGGTGAGCACGAGCAGCCCGCCGGGCGCGAGCGCGGCCGCCAGCGCCGGGTAGAGCGCGGGCGCGCGGTAGCGCTGGCAGACGACCAGGTCGTACGGCCCGGTGACCGGCAGCCCGGCGTCGAGGTCGGCCTCCACGACGTGGACCGCGGTCCCCTCGCCGGCGGCCAGCGCCCGGGTCGACGCGAGGCCGACCCCCGAGACGTCCACGGCGTCGACCGCGAAGCCCCGCTGCGCCAGCCACACCGCCACCGCGCCGCGCCCGCAGGCGACGTCGAGCGCCCGCCCACCCGCGGGCAGGCCGCGCCGGTCCCCCGGCTCGGCCCCGCCCGGCAGGAGCGCGAGCCGGCCCCGCAGCCCGTCCGGCGGCATCGGCGTGCCCGGCCCCACCGCGGCGTGCCGGGCGTCCCACCGCTCCCGGTCCGCCCCGCTCAATCCCGCCCCCCGCGGAGCCGACGGCACTCTCGCTCACACCGGACGAACGAACGGCGCCCCCGCTCGTACCTGGTGAGCGAGAAAGCGGTTCGTGCGGGCATCAGGCCAGCTTCGCGACGAGCTCCGTGACCACGGAGTCCAGCGGCACCTCACGCTGGTCGCCCGAGGCCAGGTCCTTGACCCCGACCGTGCCCGCCTCGAGGTCCCGCTCGCCCAGCACCAGCGCGTACCGGGCGCCCGAGCGGTCCGCGGACTTCATCGCCCCCTTGAGGCCGCGCCCGCCGTAGGCCAGGTCCACCCGCACCCCGGCCCTGCGCAGCTCGGCGGCGATCACGACGAGCCGGCGCCGGGCCGTGTCGCCCAACGGCACGCCGAACACCTCCGCGCGGGCCTCCGACCAGGGCTGCACACCCTCCGCGCGGCAGGCCAGCAGGGTGCGGTCCACGCCGATGCCGAACCCGACGCCGGACAGCGGCTGCCCGCCGAGGGTCTCCATCAGGCCGTCGTAGCGGCCGCCGCCGCCGATCCCGGACTGGGCACCCAGCCCGTCGTGCACGAACTCGAAGGTCGTCTTGGTGTAGTAGTCCAGCCCGCGCACCATCCGCGGGTTGATCGTGTACGCCACACCGAGGTCGTCGAGGTGCGCGAGCACGGCGGCGTGGTGCTCGGCCGAGGCCTCGGACAGGTGGTCGAGCAGCAGCGGCGCGCCCTCGAGCTGCCTGCGCACCTCGGGCCGCTTGTCGTCGAGCACCCGCAGCGGGTTGAGCCGGGCCCGGGCCCGCGTCGGCTCGTCGAGGTCCAGCCCGGCCAGGAACTCCTGCAGCCGCTCGCGGTAGGCGGGCCGGCACTCGGCATCCCCGAGCGAGGTCAGCTCCAGCCGGTAGCCGGTGAGCCCGAGCGCCTTGAACCCCTCGTCGGCGACGACGGCGGCCTCGGCGTAGAGCGCCGGGTCGTCGATGCCGACGGCCTCCACGCCGACCTGCTGCAGCTGCCGGTACCGGCCGGCCTGCGGCCGCTCGTAGCGGAAGAACGGGCCGGCGTAGCGCAGCTTCACCGGCAGCCCGGCGCGGTCGAGGTTGTGCTCGATCACCGAGCGGACCACACCCGCGGTGCCCTCCGGCCGCAGCGTCACGGACCGGTCGCCGCGGTCGGCGAAGGTGTACATCTCCTTGCTCACCACGTCGGTCGACTCGCCGACGCCGCGCGCGAACAGCGCCGTGTCCTCGAAGACCGGCAGCTCGACGTACCCGTACCCGGCCCGCTCGGCCGCCCCGGACAGCGTGTCCCGCACGTGCACGAACCCGGCGGACTCCGGCGGGTAGTACTCCGGGATGCCCTTGGGCGCCGCGAACGCGGTGGCGCGCGGGGTGCTGTCCTGCACGGCGCTCACAGCCCACGCCCCGGGGCCGGGGCGGCGGTGCCCGCCGGGGCATCGGTGAGGCCCTGCAGGAACGGGTTGGACGTCCGCTCCCGGCCCACCGTCGTCGTCGGGCCGTGGCCGGGCAGGACGACGCCGGAGTCGGGCCGGCCGAGCAGCCGGTCCCGGATGCTCTCCAGCAACCGGCGGTGCGAGCCGCCGGGCAGGTCCGTCCGCCCGATCGAGCCCGCGAAGAGCGTGTCGCCCGCGAGGATCACCTCGGTCCCGTCCTCCGTCTCCGTCGTGAACACCACCGACCCGGGAGTGTGGCCGGGCGTGTGGTCGACCCGCAGCCGCATTCCCGCGAGCTCCAGGTCGCCCCGGTCGGTCAGCGTGCGGACCTCGCGCGGCTCCCGCAGCTCCAGCCGGCCGCCGAAGAACGCGGCGGACTCCGAGGAGATGCCCTTCATCGGGTCGGCGAGCAGCTCGCGGTCGTCGGGATGGATCCACGCCGGGATGTCCGAGCCGTCGCACACCGGCTGGACGCTGAAGGTGTGGTCGAAGTGACCGTGGGTCAGCAGCACCGCGACCGGGGTGAGCCGGTGCTCGGCGAGCACGGCCTCCAGCGGTTCGACGGCGTCCTGCCCGGGGTCGACGACCACGCACGCCTCGCCCGCCTCCCGGGCGACGACGTAGCAGTTGGTCTGGAACGCTCCTGCGGGGAATCCTGCGACGAGCACCGGACCAGCCTAGACGTGCCTGCACACGGGCCTCTCAGGAACGGTCGATACCCTCCCCCCGCGATCGGAACGACCGGGAGGACGACGCACACCGTGGCCACGAACCAGATGCGGCGGGAGGCGGCCAAGCGCAAGCTGGCCAATCAGCAGGCGCGGCGGGCCGAACGGGCCCGCCGGCAGAAGCGGGTCGCCGTGATCAGCTCCGCCGCGGCCGTGGTGGTCGTGGTCGTCGCCGTGGTGCTGCTCACCACCGCCCCCTGGAAGTCCGACCCGGCGCAGCCGGCGGCCCAGGCCGCCGCCCCGCCCGGCACCGTGAACTGCCAGTACCCGGCCGACGGCGCCGCGGCGAAGCCGGCGAACCCGCCGCAGGCGGACGCGGTGAGCAACCAGGGCACCGTCCCGGTCTCGCTGACGACCTCGGCGGGCGCGATCGGGCTCACGCTGGACCGGGCCGAGGCCCCCTGCACCGTGAACAGCTTCACCTCGCTGGCGAGCCAGGGCTACTTCAACGACACGCCCTGCCACCGGCTCACCACGAGCGAGGGCCTCAAGGTCCTGCAGTGCGGCGACCCGAGCGGCCAGGGCACCGGCGGCCCCGGCTACACGATCGCCGACGAGCCGCCCGCGAACCTCGCGCCCGCCGGCCAGAGCGGCGCGGTGATCTACCCGCGCGGCACGGTCGCGATGGCCAAGACCTCGGCCCCGAACTCGGGCGGCAGCCAGTTCTTCCTGGTCTACGCCGACTCGACGCTGCCGCCGGACTACACCGTGTTCGGCACGATCGACGAGGCCGGCCTGGCCACGATCGACAAGGTCGCCGCCGCGGGCACGGACGACAGCAACGGCCCGGGCGACGGCAAGCCGAAGACCCCGGTCACCATCCAGACCGCCACGGTCGCGGCCTGACCGCTTGATCACCGGGAGCTGAGGGCTCCGCCGGACCTCCGGCGGGGCCCTCGCCCCCTTCTCGGTGCGGCGGGCTCAGCTCGCGCTGGTGACCCGGTAGACGTCGTAGACGCCCTCCACGTTGCGCACGGCGTGCAGCACGTGGCCGAGGTGCTTCGGGTCGCCCATCTCGAAGGAGAAGCGCGACACGGCCACCCGGTCCCGCGAGGTGGTGACCGACGCCGAGAGGATGTTGACCTTCTCGTCCGCCAGCACCTTGGTGACGTCCGACAGCAGGCGGTGCCGGTCGAGCGCCTCGACCTGGATCGCCACCAGGAACACCGACGCCGGCGACACCGACCACGCCACGTCGACCAGCCGCTCGCTGCGGGCCTTGAGGTCCGCGGCGTTCGTGCAGTCCGTGCGGTGCACCGAGACGGCGCCGCCGCGGGTGACGAACCCGAGGATCTCGTCGCCGGGCACGGGCGTGCAGCAGCGGGCGAGCTTGCAGTAGACGTCGCCCAGCTGCTTGCCGTCCTCGCCGGTCAGCACCACCCCGGCGTCGCCGGAGGGCCGCCGCACCCGCACGGTCGACGGGGTGGCCCGCTCCGCGAGCTCCTCCTCGGCGTCCTCCATCCCGCCGAGCAGCGCGACCAGCCGCTGCACGACGTGCCGGGCGCTGGCCTGCCCCTCGCCGATCGCCGCGTACAGCGCGGAGATCTCGGGGTAGTGCATCTCCCGGGACAGTGCGGCCATCGCGTCGGCGGACACCAGGCGCTGCAGCGGCATGCCCGTGCGGCGGGCCTCCCGCGTGATCGCCTCCTTGCCCTCCTCGATGGCCTCCTCGCGGCGCTCCTTGGCGAACCACTGCTTGATCTTGTTCTTGGCCCGCGGCGACTTGACGAAGCCCAGCCAGTCCCGACTGGGCCCGGCGCCCTCGGCCTTCGACGTGAAGATCTCGACGACGTCGCCGGACTCCAGCGTGCGCTCCAGCGCGACCAGCCGGCCGTTGACCCGGGAGCCGATGCAGCGGTTGCCGACCTCGGTGTGCACGGCGTAGGCGAAGTCGACCGGGGTGGACCCGACCGGCAGCGTCACCACGTCGCCCTTGGGGGTGAAGACGAACAGCTCCTTCGCGGCGAGGTCGTAGCGCAGCGACTCCAGGAAGTCCCCGGGGTCCGCGGCCTCGCGCTGCCAGTCGAGCAGCTGCCGCATCCAGGACATCTCGTCGATCTCGACGGTGGAGCCGGTGTTGTTGTGCCCCCGGGTCTCCTTGTAGCGCCAGTGCGCGGCGATGCCGTACTCGGCGGTGCGATGCATCTCGTGCGTGCGGATCTGCACCTCGAGCGGCTTGCCGTCCGGCCCGATCACGGTGGTGTGCAGCGACTGGTACACGCCGAACCGCGGCTGGGCGATGTAGTCCTTGAAGCGGCCGGGCATCGGCTGCCACAGCGCGTGGACCATGCCCATCGCGGCGTAGCAGTCCCGCACCTCGTCGACCAGCACGCGCACGCCGACCAGGTCGTGGATGTCGTCGAACTCGCGGCCCTTGACGATCATCTTGCGGTAGATCGAGTAGTAGTGCTTGGGCCTGCCCTCGACCGTGCCGTTGACCCGCGCGGCCTCCAGCTGCCGCGACACCTCGTCGATGACCTGCTTGAGGTAGGTGTCCCGGGAGGGCGCACGGGTGGCGACCAGCCGGACGATCTCCTCGTACTTCTTCGGGTGCAGGATCGCGAAGGACAGGTCCTCCAGCTCCCACTTGATCGTCGCCATGCCCAGCCGGTGTGCCAGCGGCGCCATGACCTCGAGGGTCTCGCGCGCCTTCTTGGCCTGCTTCTCCGGCGGCAGGAAGCGCATGGTGCGCATGTTGTGCAGCCGGTCCGACAGCTTGATCACCAGCACCCGGGGGTCGCGGGCCATCGCGACGACCATCTTGCGGATGGTCTCGGCCTCCGCGGCCGTGCCGAACTCGACCTTGTCCAGCTTGGTGACGCCGTCGACGAGGTGTGCGACCTCCTCGCCGAAGTCCGTGCTGAGCCGCTCGAGCGAGTAGTCGGTGTCCTCGACGGTGTCGTGCAGCAGCGCCGCGACCAGCGTGGTGGTGTCCATGCCGAGCTCGGCGAGGATCGTGGCCACGGCCAGCGGGTGGGTGATGTACGGGTCCCCCGACTTGCGCTTCTGCCCGGCGTGCTTCTCCTCCGCGACGTCGTACGCGCGCTGCAGCAGCACCAGGTCGGCCTTGGGGTGCAGCGCCCGGTGCACGCTCGCCAGCGGCTCCAGGACGGGCTTGACGATGGCCACCCGCTGCGGGGTCATCCGCCGGGCGATCCGGGCCCGGACCCGGCGCGTGGCCGAGGGGCGGGCCGGATCCTGGGCGGGGTTCTGGACGGCGGTCCGCGCGGCGCCGACGGGCGCCTCCGCGGGTGCGGGCGCGTTCTGCTGGACGTCCGTCACCGGGCCTGCTCCGCTCCTGTCACCACCTACCGAAGGATAACCCTCCGGTAGGTCTCCGGGATGGTCACGTCTAGTACGTCAGCAGTGCGTGCACCTCGATGCCCGCGAGCTTGTCCCGCCCCTTCAGCGCCGCCAGCTCGACGACGGCGCCGAAACCGGTGACCTCGGCCCCGACGTCGGCGAGCAGCCCGCAGGCGGCCGCCGCCGTACCCCCGGTGGCCAGCACGTCGTCGACGACGAAGATCCGGGTCCCGGGCTCGACGGTGCCGGCGGGCAGCTCCAGGGTGGCCGTGCCGTACTCGAGGTCGTAGGTCCGCGAGCCGGCGACGGCGGGCAGCTTGCCCGCCTTGCGCACGGGGACGACGCCCGCTCCGGCCACCAGGGCGACCGCCGCGCCGATCAGGAACCCGCGCGCCTCGACCCCGGCGATCAGGTCGGGCGCGCCCGCCGAGGCGGCGAGCTCGGTCGTCAGGATGGCGAAGGCCTCCGCGTCGGCCAGGGCCGGCGTGAGGTCGCGGAACAGCACCCCGGGCTCCGGGTAGTCCGGCACCGCCCGCACCAGCTCCCGGACCTTCTCGAGCTCCAGGACGGACTCGTCGACCCCGATCGGCTCGGCGGGGCCGTCCGACGCGGCGCTCACCGGCGCCGCTTCCCGCTCGGCCGGCCGGTCGTGGCGCGGTTCCGGCCCGTCTCGCTCTTGCCCTGGGGACGGCCCGGCCGCACCCGGTCCGGCGCGCTGGCCGCCGCGGCGAGCGCGCGCTCCCGGCGCAGCTCGCGGGCGAGGGCCTCGTCGTCCGCGGTGTCGAGGTCGTCGTCGGAGAGGTCGCCGGCCTGCGCCGCGGCCGCCCGGGCCCGGCGGGCCGCGACCCGCTCGGCCTGCTTGCGGAACCGCGGGTCGCGCATCTTGAGGTCGACCAGCAGCGGGGTGGCCAGCAGCAGGGAGGACAGGGCCCCCGCGACGATGCCGACCAGCTGCACCAGCGCCAGGTCGGCGAGGGTGCCGACGCCGAGCAGCCCGACGCCGACCACCATCAGCCCGATCACCGGCAGCACCGCGATCAGCGACGTGTTGATCGAGCGCATCAGCGTCTGGTTGACGGCCAGGTTGGCCTGCTCGCCGTACGTGCGGCGGGTCAGGTTGAGCAGCCCGCGGGTGTTCTCCTTGACCTTGTCGAACACCACGACGGTGTCGTAGAGCGAGAAGCCGAGGATGGTCAGCAGGCCGATCACCGTGGAGGGCGTGACCTCGAAGCCGATCAGCGAGTAGATGCCCGCGGTGACCACGACGTCGTGCACCAGCGCCACGAGCGCCGCGATCGCCATGGCCCGCTCGAAGTAGAAGGCCAGGAAGATCGTGACCAGCACCAGGAACACGGCGAGCGCGATCAGCGCCTGGCGGGTGATCTCCCCGCCCCAGGTGCCGCTCACCGCGCTGTCGCTGATCACCTGTTCGGACGGTCGTCCGTCGGCGTCGAGCGGCTGGAGCTGCTGGAAGACCGCGTCCTTGAACGCGGCGATCTGCGCCGGGTTCAGCGGTTCCGACCGGACGAGGATGGTGGCCGAGCCGCCGGCGCCGGCCGACTGCGTCGAGGCCGGTTCCTCGCCGACCGAGGAGCGGAAGACGTCCTCGACCTGCTGGGTGGTGATCGTGCCGTTGGCGCCCGCGGCGGGCATCTGGAACTGCGAGCCGCCGGTGAAGTCGATGCCGAGGTTGAACCCGCGGATCACGATCGACAGCACGCAGATCAGGACCAGGACGCCGAAGCCGACGTACCAGAGCTTGCGCCTGCCGACGACGTCGAACGCGCCCGTGCCGGTGTAGAGCCGGCTGAGCACCCCGCGCTTGGGCGCGGTGCTCGGGGTGGACGTGGTGCTCACTGCCTCAGGCCCTCCTGCTCGTGCCGGACCCGCTGCCGGCGGTCTCCCGCGGTTGCCGCCGCCGTTGCGCGCCGATCTTCGCCACGGCGCCCAGGCCGGACAGCGCCGGGCTGCCGAAGACCTTCGAGTTCGACGCCAGCGCGACCAGCGGGTGCGTGACCAGGAAGACCACGACCAGGTCGAGGACGGTCGACATGCCGAGGGTGAACGCGAAGCCCTTGACCTGTCCGACGGCCAGGACGTACAGCACCGCGGCCGCCAGGAAGCTGACGGCGTCGGCGGTGAGGATCGTGCGCCGCGCACGCACCCAGGCGCGCGGCACCGCCGAGCGGAACGAGCGACCCTCGCGGACCTCGTCCTTCAGCCGTTCGAAGAAGATCACGAACGAGTCCGCGGTGATGCCGATCGCCACGATGAACCCGGCGACGCCCGCGAGGTCGAGGGTGAAGCCGATCCAGCGCCCGAGCAGCACCAGCACCGCGTAGACCACGAGGCCGGACAGCACCAGCGACAGGATCGTGAGCACGCCCAGCACGCGGTAGTAGAAGAGGCAGTAGACGAACACCAGGACCAGCCCGATGGCGCCCGCGATCAGGCCGGCCTCCAGCGAGGCGAGCCCGAGCGTGGCGGACACGGTCTGCGCGTCGGACGCCTCGAAGGACAGCGGCAGCGAGCCGTACCGCAGGATGCCGGCGAGGTCCTGCGCCTGCTGCTGGTTGAAGTTGCCGCTGACCTGCGTGTTGCCGTACAGCGCGCCCTGGATCGTCGGGGCCGAGACGACCTCGCCGTCGAGCACGAAGGCGGCCTGCTCGCCGATGTGCGCGGCGGTGTAGTCGCCCCAGGCCTTCGACCCGTCCGCCTTGAAGCTCAGGTCGACGACGTAGCCGACGCCCTGCTGGTTCTGGGAGGCCTGCGCCGAGGCGATCTGCGTGCCCTCCACGACCGTGGGCCCGAGGACGTACTTGGCGGTCCTGTCCTGGTCGCAGGTCACCAGGGGCAGCGACGAGTCGTCGTAGCCCCGCAGGGGGTCCGGGGCGTTGCAGTCGAGCGCGAGCAGCGCCTGCTGCTGGACGGCCGGGTCGGTGCTCTGCCGGGTGGCCTTGGCCTGGGCGATCGCGGCGGCCTTGGCCGGGTCCTCGGCGCCACCGCCGGGCGGCGGCTGCTGGGCCGGGGCGAGGGAGGTCGAGTAGGCGACCGGGGCGACCGCACCGTCGACGACGGGGCCGGCCCCCATCCCCTGCGGCTGCGCGCCGCCGCCGGACGGGGCGGGGGCGGTGCTCTCGCCGGCCGGTGGGGTGGCGCCGCCGGTGTCCTGCCCGGCCGGTGGGGTGGCGCCGCCGGCGTCCTGCCCGGCGGGCGGGGTGGCCGGAGTGGCCGGGGTGGCGGCGATCGGCTGGCCGACGACCGGGCGGATGCGCAGCTGCGCGGTCTGGCCGAGCGACCGGGCCTGCTCGCCCTGGTCGCCGGGCACCGTGATGGTGATGTTGTTCCCGTCGAGCACCACCTCGGCGCCGCTCACGCCCAGCCCGTTGACGCGCTGCTCGATGATCGACTGCGCCTGGACCAGCTGGTCGCGCGGCGGGACCTGGCCCGACTCCGTGCGCGCGGTCAGGGTGACCCGGGTGCCGCCCTGCAGGTCGATGCCCAGCTTCGGGGCGAAGGACCGGTCGCCGGTGAAGG
This sequence comes from Pseudonocardia lutea, assembly GCF_042658055.1. Taxonomy (NCBI): domain Bacteria; kingdom Bacillati; phylum Actinomycetota; class Actinomycetes; order Pseudonocardiales; family Pseudonocardiaceae; genus Pseudonocardia; species Pseudonocardia lutea. Next base: position 12,310 of record NZ_JBHSQK010000041.1, on the reverse strand, counting down.
CGACCAGTGCGTACAGCACCACGACGATGCCCGCGAACCCCGCGAGGTACCGCCAGGGGCGGATCCGCCCCGGGGTCGTTGCCACTCTCTCTGCTCTCCCGGCGTCACGGCCCGGTCACGCGTCGGCGGACGGCCTGTCCAGTCCCGTCCGCGGCGTGGCCGCGGCCCGGTGTTCCCGCACGATGCTGCACCATCCGGCGCAGCGGGCCGACGGCGGCCCCGCCACGGGCCCTCCGGTTACTTCTTCTCCTCGGCGGTGGTGTCCGCGGGGGTGTCCGAGACCGTCCCGTTGGCGCTGGACGTCCCGTTCGCGCTGGTGGCGCCGCCCGCCGGGAGCTCCGTGCCGGCGGTGGTGGCGGTCGCGGCCGGGGTCTCGTCGGCGTCGGCGTGGTCGGCTGCGTGGTCGGCGGCGTGGTCGTCCTGCGCGACCTTGTCCCGGACCGCGGCACGCAGCCAGGTGGTGACGACGCCGTCGGCGATCTCGAGGTCGATCGTGTCCTCGTAGGAGGCGTCGACGACCGTGCCGCGCAGCCCCGAGGTGGTGGTCACGACGTCGCCCTCGGTGAGCGCGTTCTGCATCGCCTGGGTCTGCGCCAGCTGGCGCTTCTGCTTGCGGCCCGACAGGAAGATCGGGATGAAGAGCAGAAGGATGAGGATCGGGAACAGCAGGCTCATGTCCATGGTGTCGTGTTTCTCCGTTTCTCGGGCAGGTCGGACGGCCGAGTCTGCCAGTCGGGTCCGACACCCGGTCGGTCGACCCGGCGTCGAGACGGCCCCGTGACGTGCGGTTTCCGTGCGGGGCCCGCCGGATGCGCCGCCGGTACCGCTCCGCACCCGATCGAGACCGCGTTCAGAACAGTGCCGGCGGCCCCGCGCCACCGGACTCCGCCGGCGGCCGCAGGCCGAGATGGCTCCAGGCCGCGGGCGTGGCGACACGGCCGCGCGGCGTCCGGGCCAGCATCCCGGCCCGCACCAGGTAGGGCTCGCAGACCTCCTCGACGGTACCGGGTTCCTCGCCCACCGCCACTGCCAGCGTGGACACGCCCACCGGGCCTCCCCCGAACGTTCGTACCAGTGCGCCCAGCACGGCCCGGTCGAGGCGGTCGAGGCCGAGCTCGTCGACGTCGTAGACCGCGAGCGCGTCCCGCGCCACGGCGCGGGTGACGGCCCCGTCGGCGCGGACCTCCGCGAAGTCCCGGACCCGGCGCAGCAGCCGGTTCGCGATGCGGGGCGTGCCGCGCGAGCGGCGGGCGATCTCGGCGGCCCCGTCCGGCCGGAGGTCGACGTCGAGGATCTGGGCGGCGCGGCGCACCACCAGCTCGAGCTCCTCGGGCTCGTAGAACTCCATGTGCGCGGTGAAGCCGAAGCGGTCCCGCAGCGGGCCGGTGAGCGCGCCGGCCCGGGTCGTGGCCCCGACCAGCGTGAACGGTGCGATGTCGAGCGGGATCGACGTGGCGCCGGGCCCCTTGCCGACCACGACGTCCACCCGGAAGTCCTCCATCGCGAGGTACAGCATCTCCTCGGCGGGCCGGGCGATCCGGTGGATCTCGTCGATGAACAGCACGTCGCCCGGCACGAGGTTCGACAGCATGGCCGCGAGGTCCCCGGCGCGCTCCAGCGCGGGCCCGCTCGTCAGCCGGATCGCGGCGCCGAGCTCGGCCGCGACGATCATCGACAGGCTCGTCTTGCCCAGCCCGGGCGGGCCGGAGAGCAGGATGTGGTCCGGCGGGTCGCCGCGCCGACGCGCGCCCTCCAGCACGAGCTCCAGCTGCTCGCGCACCCGGGCCTGCCCGATGAACTCGCTGAGCCGGCGGGGGCGCAGCGAGTTCTCGACGTCGAGGTCCTCGGGGACGGCCTCGGCGGCCACCTCGCGGAGCTCCTCCTCGGCGCCCACCGGACCGCTCACCTGCTCCGGCCGAGGCCCGCCAGGGCCGCGCGGAGCAGCTGCGAGGCCTCGGCCCCCGGCGTGTCGGCCAGCACCGCATCGACCGCCTGCTCCGCCGGCTTGGGCGTGAACCCGAGGCCGACCAGGGCCTCGACGACCTGCTCGCGGACCGGGGAGGTGCCGTTGGCGGCGACCGCGGAGGCGGCCGGACCGGCGGGCGCCGCGGGGCCGGGCGGGACCACGACCTTGTCCCGCAGCTCCACCACGAGCCGCTCCGCGCTCTTCTTCCCGACGCCCGGGATGCGGGTCAGGGTGGCCAGGTCGCCGTCGTGCAGGGCGCGGCGCAGCACGTCCGGCTCCAGGACGGCGATGGTGGCGAGTGCGAGCCGCGGCCCGATCCCGCTGACGGTCTGGAGCAGCAGGAACAGCTCGCGCTCGTCCGCGTCGGCGAAGCCGAACAGGGTCAGCGACTCCTCGCGCACGATCAACGTGGTGGACAGCCGGGCCTCGGTGCCGCGGCGCAGGCCCGCCAGCGTGGCGGGGGTGCAGAACACCGCCAGCCCGACGCCGCCGACCTCGACCACGGCGTGGTCCAGTCCGATCTCCAGCACGGGCCCGCGCACGGACGCGATCACGGCACTCCCCCGCTCCTGCGAACAGTCGTTCGAGGACGGAGGCTACCGGGGCGCCCCGACAGCCCTGTTCGCTCCCCCGACCGTCGGCGTGTCCACGCGGCGTCGTGCCGAGGCGCGGGACGAGGTCAGCGCCGGCGGGCGGCCTCGGCGAGCCGCTGCTGCGTCTGCCGCTCCTTCTGGGCGGCGGCCAGGCGGGCCTTGTGCGCCTTGGCGATCTCGGCGGCCCGGCGCTCCGCCTCGGCCATCCGCGTCATCATCGGGGCGCGCCAGCAGTGGCAGATGGCGAGGGCGAGCGCGTCGGCGGCGTCGGCGGGCCGCGGCGCCTCGGCCAGCCCGAGTACGCGGGTCACCATCGTGGTGACCTGCGCCTTGTCCGCGCGCCCGGCCCCCGTCACGGCGGCCTTCACCTCGCTCGGCGTGTGGAAGGCCACCGGCAGCCCGGCCCGGGCGGCGACGAGCGCGACCACGCCGCTGGCCTGCGCGGTCCCCATCACGGTCCGGACGTTGTGCTGGCTGAACACCCGCTCGACCGCCACGACGTCCGGCCGGTGTCGCGCGATCCAGCGCTCCACCTCGTCGGCGACGACCACGAGCCGCCGGTCCACCGGCAGGTCGACGTCACTGCGCACCACGCCGACGTCGACGCACGCCACCTGGCGCCCGCCGTCGCCGTCGACCACGCCGAGGCCGCACCGGGTCAGCCCCGGGTCGACTCCGAGCACCCGCACACGCGCTCCCCTCACCGGCCCGCGCCGCACGCTACCGGCGCGGGCCGCGGGCCCGGGTGGTGGCGCGCCGCCCGGGCACGAGAGGAGCACCACGGTCGTCGAACCACGACCGCGGTGCGTGTCCGGGCCGGGCGGTCAGGCGGGGTGCCGCTGGGTGAGGCTGAACCAGTTGCCCGAGTCGTCCACGAAGACCGCCTCGATGCCGTACGGCCGCTCGGCGGGCGGCTGCAGGAACTCGACCCCGCGCGCGGCGAGCTCGGCGTGGGTGGCGTGGCAGTCGTCCGTCGCCATCACGCCCGTGCCGAGCGCACCCTTCGCGACGAGCTCGCGGATCTGGTCGGCCGTCGACGGGTCGTGGCCCATCGCGGGGTCGGCGAGGATCAGCTCCTGGTCGGGGCGGCCGGGCGGGCCGACCGTCAGCCAACGGATGCCGCCCTCGGACTCCGGGCCCATCACGACGTCGGTCCGCACCTCGAAGCCCAGCTTCTCGGTGTAGAAGGTCCTGGCCGAGTCCTGGTCCAGGACCCAGATGGTGGTGTGCGACAGGCGGTCGATCACGGTGTTCCCTCCTCGGCGGGTCGTTCGGGGGAACCGTAGGTCCGCGCGCGGGCCGGGGGCTTCTCCGTGCTTGCGGTGTCCGGCGCGGGTGGGGTGGGCGGTCGGGTCCAGCTCATCAGGAAGCAGCCGGGGATCGGGGGCGGCCCGCCGCGGCGCACGTGCTCGTCGCGGTAGGCGGTGGGGCTGAGCCCCACGAGCTCGGTGAAGCGGCTGCTGAACGAGCCGAGGCTGGTGAACCCGACGAGGTGGCAGATCTCGGTGACCGTGAGGTTGGCCGAACGCAGGAGGTCCTTGGCCCGCTCGACGCGCCGCCGGGTCAGGTAGGCCGCCGGGGTCTCGCCGTACGCGGCACGGAAGGCGCGGGCGAAGTGGAAGCGCGAGAACCCCGCCGCCGCGGCCATGGCGCCCAGGTCCAGCGGCTCGGCGAAGTCGCGGTCGACGAGGTCGCGGGCCCGCCGGAGGTGGGCGACCGCGGGCCGGGAGGTGCCGCGGGTCATGCCGCCATGGTGGCAGGCCGGACGGGCATCATCGGGGGGTGCAGGAGGAGACCGCGGAGGACGCCGGCGCAGCCCGGCGGATCCCCGTCGAGATCGTCGCCCTGGTCGCCTCGCCGGTGCACGCCTACGAGGGCCGCCCGGCCGACGGGCCGAGGCCCGACCCCGAGGACCCGCGGAAGGACCGGATCGAGGTGCGGTCGGGGCTCGGCGTGGTCGGCGACCGCTACTTCGACCACCCGGCGCACCGCCGGGCGTCGGTGACGCTGCTGTCGGCGGAGGCGCTCGACGGCGTCGCGGCCGGGCTCGGCGTGCCGCCGTTCGACCCCGTGCTGGCCCGGCGGACCGTGGTCCTGCGGGGCGCGGCGGTCGACGCCCTGGCCGGGTCCGGCGCCGAGTTCGCGCTCGACTCCGGCGACGGTCCCGTCCGCTTCCGCGCGCACCGGGCGGCGCACCCCTGCCGGTGGATGGACGTGGTGCTGGCACCGGGCGCCTTCAAGGCCCTGCGCGGCCGCGGCGGCGTGCGGTGTGAACCGCTCTCCGACGGTGTGCTCCGACGCGGGCCCGCCGTCCTCATCGTGCCGGTCGAGCCGGCCACGGCGATCGCCCCGGCACGGCAGCGCTGATCGCGAAGTACGTCGAACTGCGTACTACCGGTGCCCGACGACGAGTGTGACGCTCCACATATTCATCCCGTCCCCGGAGGTCGCGATGCGAGCCGTGCGGCTGCACTCCTACGACGAGTCACCCCAGCTCGACCAGGTCGCGGAGCCCGACCTCACCGGCCCGCACGACGTCCTGGTCCGGATCGCCGGCGCCGGCCTCTGCCGGACCGACCTGCACATCCGGGACGGCTGGTTCGCGCCGGCCGTGCCGACGGAGCTGCCGCTCACGCTGGGCCACGAGAACACGGGCGTGGTCGAGGCGGTCGGGCCGGAGGTGGGGGCGGTCGTCCCGGGCGACACCGTCATCTGCCACCCGCAGCAGAGCTGCGGCACGTGCGCGGCCTGCCGCGTCGGCGACGACATGCGCTGCGCCCGCGGCCTGTCCTTCACCGGCCTCAACCGCGCCGGCGGCTTCGCCGATCTGCTGCTCACCACCGAACGCGGCGTGCTCCCGCTGCCCGAGGGCCTGGACCCCGTCGACCTCGCCCCGCACGCGGACGCCGGCCTCACCGCCATGCACGTCGTGCGCAAGGCCGTGCCCCTGCTCGGACCGGGCACCACCGTCGCGGTGGTCGGCGTCGGCGGGCTCGGCCACATCGGCATCCAGTGCCTGCGGGCCCTGACGGCCGCCACGATCGTCGCGGCCGACCCCGATCCCGAGGCCCGCGCGCTCGCGACCGAGTCCGGGGCACACCACGTCCTGCCGGTCGACGGCAGCGAGGTCGATGCCCTCCGCGACCTGACGGACGGGGCGGGCGCCCACGCCGTGATCGACTTCGTCGGCGAGGGCGAGGCCGTCGGCACCGCGCTGTCGATGGTGCGACCGCGCGGCACGTACTTCGTCGTCGGCTACGGCGGCGAGCTGCGGGTTCCGACGTTCGCCCTGGTCCTGCCCGAGATCAGCGTGGTGGGCAACGCCGTCGGGACGTTCGACGACCTGCGCGAGCTGGTCGCGCTCGCGGCGGCGGGCGGGGTCACGGTGCGGACGCGCCGGTATCCGCTGGAGGCGTTCGCCGACGCGTTCGCGGACCTGGAGAACGGCCGGATGCACGGGCGCGGGGTGCTGGTGCCCTGAACCCGAGCGCGACCCGCGGTGCCGGAACTCCCGACCCGCGGTGCCGGGACTCGCGACTCGCGGTGCGGTCAGTGGTTGCCGGTGTGCTCGGTGGTGCGGGCGTCGCCCGGGGCGAGGGCCGCGACCGGGCCGCCGAGCCAGCGCCGGACCTCGCGGCGCGAACGCAGCCGCACGACGGGCAGCGCGGGCCGGCGTTCCCGTGCCTGCGCCACCCGCACGGCGACCTCGCCGTGGGTCCGCCACGCCCACCGGACGATGTGGTCCGGGTCGGTGAGGAACTCCCGGAAGGGCGGCTCGACGTTGCCGTTCCACAGCTCCTGCCGGCGGACCCGCCGCGCGACGGTCCGCGGCACGACCTGCCGCATCACGGTCGCGCGCGGCAGGTCGAGCCACACCAGCAGCTCGGCCCGCGGCAGGACGAGCGGCCGGGCCAGGGAGTACCCGTACTCCGTGATCCACTCCTCGCCCGCGGCCAGTGCGGCGACGTCCGCGGCGAACTCGGGTCGCGGCACCCAGCCCGGCCCGTGGTAGAGCCCGTCGAGCTCGATGTACGGCAGGCCCAGCCGCGTCTCGAGCGACCGGCCGAGGGTCGACTTGCCGGCGCCGGAGCAGCCGGTGACGAGGATGCGGCGGGGCCGCACGGGCAACGGGTCCGACGGGCCGAGCAGCACCGCGCCATCCTGCTGGGCCCGCACCCGGTCGTCACCCGGTTTCCCGGCCCCGGCCACCGCACGGTCGCCGTCGACACCCGGTCACGCGGAGACCGGCCACGAGGGGACCGGTCACGGGTAACGGCGGCTCAGTGCGCCGCGTCGTCCCAGCTGCGCCCGTAGCCCACCGACACCTCGAGCGGCACCGACAGCGTCTCGGCCGCGCCCATCTCCCGGCGCACCAGCTCCTCGACCGCCTCGCGCTCCCCCTCGGCCACCTCGAGCACGAGCTCGTCGTGCACCTGGAGCAGCATCCGGCTGCGCAGCGAGGCCGCGGACAGCGCGGTGTGCACGTTGAGCATCGCGACCTTGATGATGTCCGCCGCGCTGCCCTGGATGGGGGCGTTGAGGGCCATCCGCTCGGCCATCTCGCGGCGCTGCCGGTTGTCGCTGGTCAGGTCCGGCAGGTACCGGCGGCGACCCAGCATGGTCGCGGTGTAGCCGTCCTTGCGGGCGACGTCGACGATCGAGCGCAGGTAGTCCCGCACCCCGCCGAAGGTCTCGAAGTAGTCCTCCATCAGCGCCCGGGCCTCCTCGGTGGAGATCCGCAGCTGCCCGGACAGGCCGAACGCCGACAGCCCGTAGGCCAGGCCGTAGTTCATCGCCTTGATCTTGGCGCGCTGCTCCGGGGTGACCTCGTCGGCCGCCACGCCGAACACCTTCGACGCCGTCTCGGAGTGGAAGTCCCGCTTCGAGTTGAACGCCTCGATCAGCGCCGCGTCCTCGGACAGGTGCGCCATGATCCGCATCTCGATCTGGCTGTAGTCGGCGGTCATCAGCTCGCCGTAGCCCGCGCCGACCACGAACGTCTCGCGGATGCGGCGGCCCGCCGCGGTGCGGATCGGCACGTTCTGCAGGTTCGGGTCGGTCGACGACAGCCGGCCGGTCGCCGCGATCGTCTGGCTGTAGGTCGTGTGGATCCGCCCGTCGGCCGCGATCGACTTGAGCAGCCCGTCGACCGTGACCTTCAGCCGCGTCGCGTCCCGGTGCTGCAGCAGGTGCATGAGGAACGGGTGCTCGGTCTGCTCGTACAGGCTCTGCAGCGCGTCCGCGTCCGTGGTGTAACCGGTCTTGGTGCGCTTGGTCTTCGGCATGCTCAGCTCGTCGAACAGCACGACCTGCAGCTGCTTCGGCGAACCGAGGTTGATCTCCTTGCCGATCACCTGGTAGGCGGCCTGCGCCGCGTCCCGGACCTGGGCGGAGAACTCGGCCTCGAGCGACTCCAGGTGCTCCCGGTCCACCGCGATGCCGGCGGCCTCGAGGTCGGCGAGCACGAACGCCAGCGGCTGCTCCAGCTCGAGCAGCAGCCGGGTCTGCTCCTTCTCGGCCAGCTCGGCGCCCAGCGCGTCCGCCAGTTCGGCCACCGCCGACGCCGACACCATCTCGGTCTCGGCGTGCTTCGCGTCGGCCTCCTCCTCGCCGCCGAGCAGGGACAGCTGGCCGTCGCCCTCGCCGCCCTCGAGCGCGAGCTCCCGGCGCAGGTAGCGCAGGGCCAGGTCGGCGAGGTCGAAGCTGCGCTGCCCGGGCCGCGCGAGGTACGCCGCGAGGGCGGTGTCGCTGGTCAGGCCCGCGAGCGTCCACCCACGGGCGCGCAGCGCGTGCAGCACGGCCTTGACGTCGTGCGAGGCCTTGGGCACCGACGGATCGGCCAGCCACTCGCCCAGCGCCGCCTCGTCGTCCGGCTCCAGCTGCCGCACGTCCAGGTACCCGGCCACCGGCACGCCCGCCTCGGCGGGTGGGCGGGAGCTCAGGCCGGCGCGGTCCTCCAGCGTCGGCTCGCCGGTGGCCAGCGCGATCCCCGTGAAGTCCCGCTCGGTGATCCCGCCCGTGACCCCGGAGAACGCGACGCCGACCCGCCGACCGTCCCGCGCGTGCTCGGCCAGCCAGCTGCGCACGGTGCCGGGCGCGACGACCCCGCCCTGCACGTCGAAGCCGGACTCGGCCTCGGGCTCGGCGCTCTGCAGCGTGGCGAACAGCCGCTCGCGCAGCACCCGGAACTCCAGCTCGTCGAACAGCCGGTGCACCGCGTCCCGGTCCCAGGGGCGCACCTCGAGCTCGGCCGGCACGGTGTCCAGCGGGACGTCCCGCACCAGCTCGGTGAGCTGACGGTTCATCAGGACGTTGGCCAGGTTGGCGCGCAGCGCGTCCCCCGCCTTGCCCTTCACCTCGTCGACCCGGTCGGTGAGCTCGCCGAGCGAGCCGAACTCGCGGACCCACTTCGCCGCGGTCTTCTCCCCCACGCCGGGGATGTTCGGCAGGTTGTCGCTGGGGTCGCCGCGCAGCGCCGCGAAGTCCGGGTACTGGGTCGGGGTGAGCCCGTACCGCTTGTCGACCTCCGCCGGGTCGATCCGCCCCAGGTCCGACACGCCGCGTTTCGGGTAGAGCACCGTGACGTTGTCCGTGACCAGCTGGAACGCGTCCCGGTCCCCGGTGGTGATGAGCACCTCGAAGCCCTGCTCCTCGGCCTGCGTGGCCAGCGTGGCGATGATGTCGTCCGCCTCGAAGCCCTCGACCGCGAACACCGGGATGTTCAGTGCGCGCAGGACCTCCTTGATGAGGTCGACCTGGCCGCGGAAGTCGTCCGGCGTGGTGGTGCGGTTGGCCTTGTAGTCCGCGTACCGCTCCGCCCGGAAGGTCTTGCGCGAGACGTCGAACGCCACGGCGAGGTGCGTCGGCTGCTCGTCCCGCAGCTGGTTGATGAGCATCGACGTGAAGCCGTAGACCGCGTTCGTGGTCTGCCCCGTGCCGGTGCGGAAGTTCTCCGCGGGCAGGGCGAAGAAGGCCCGGTAGGCCAGGGAGTGACCGTCGAGCAGCAGCAGGCGCCTGCCCTCCGGACGGCCGGGCGTGCCGGACCGCCCGGTGCTCGCGGCGGGCTTCCCGGCGGCCGGCGTGGCGGGTGACTTCGTGGCGGGGCTCATCGGGGGCGAGTCTAGGACCGGGCACCGACAGTTCCCGGCGAGCCTCCGGCAGCGCCCGGCACCGTCCCCGATCGGGCGGATCTCATCCCAGCCGCACCCACTCCCCCCGCGAGGGCAGGCCCGCGTCGGACAGGAGGAACAGCAGGTACCAGCCCGGCGGCGCGTGCCGGCGCTCCGGCAGCCGCACGGTCAGCCGGACCGTGCCCCGGGCGACGACGGGCAGGTCGACGAGCCGCTGCTCGACGTCCGCGGAGTGGGTGGTCGCGCCGGGCCGCAGCAGGGCGGCGGAGGCGATCGCGCCGGGGTCCCCGGTGGCGACGTCCACCGTCCCCCCGAACGCGACGTCGGTCTCGGTGGGCAGGCAGCCCGGGGGCGTGCCCCGGAACAGGTACGGCGGCCAGTAGACCTCGATCCGCAGCTCCTCGGTCTTCCGCGCCGGGTTGGAGCCCGCGGTGACCACCCGGCCGTCGGGCATCAGCAGGGCCACCGAGTGGTAGAGCCGCGGCACGCGCGAGGTCGCGCCCCTCGCCCACGTGCCGCTCGCGGGGTCGAAGATCTCGGCGTCGAGCGCGGCGTGCGCAGCCGACTCCTCCATCATGGCCCCGCCGTTCACCAGCACGGTCCGGTCCGGCAGCAGGGTCGCGCACAGGTGCATGCGCGGCACCGCCAGCGACGCGGTGGCCACGTACCGGGGGGCGACGGCCTTCAGGTCCACGATCGCCGCCGAGCCCGTCGCGCCGGTCATGTCGTGCATGTCCCACGGTCCGCCGCCGACGATCATCACCCGCTGGTCCTGCACGGGCGGCAGGAGCACGCTCGCCGCCTGGTTCCTGGCCTGCGGCACCGGCAGGCCCGCCACCGGCACCGTCGCGTTCGTCGCGAGGTCCCAGACCGCCGGGCGCTCGCCGTTGTTCGGCCCGTACTGGCCGCCCGAGTAGAAGACCCGGCCGTCCTCGAGCAGGAAGAGATGCGCGTACATCGGCCAGTTCGGCGAGTTCGCCGACGTGGTCCAGCCCGCGCCGTCCCGGTAGGTCTCGGGGTGCGTGTTGAGCTGCGAGGTGCCGTCGAGCCCCGAGACGGCCAGGACCCGCCCGTCGGCGAGCGTCACCAGCGTCGGGTACCAGCGGCCGCCGGCCATGTCCGGCACCGCCTCCCACGCCCCGGTCGTCCCGGTCGGCGACCCGGGGTCGGGCGGCCCCTCGTCCGGCTCGAACACCACGGCCTGGCGCAGGCCCAGGAAAGGGTCGTAGCGCTCCGTCCCGCCCGCGGCGAGCAGCCGGCCGTCGGGCAGGAAGGCGTGGCCGCAGCAGAACAGGTCGATCGGCGTGGCCGGACGGCTGATCGCGGTCGACGGGTAGTGCCAGACCGCCGTGCCGAACCGGCCCGCGGCGGCGTTGTCCGGATCGTTGCTCGAGCCGGCGAAGAACGCGACGGAGCCGGTGTGCAGCAGCGCGGCGTGCACCGCGAGCACCCCGGAGTCCCGTTCGAGCAGCCGCCAGACGCCCCTCTCGGCGCCCGTGTCCCGGTCGGTCCTCGGGTCGAGCACCCGGTACCAGCCGCTGCTCCCGCCCACCGGCGCGTCGGCGGCCAGCGTGACCAGGTGCGGCATGCCGGCGGCGCCCACCGGCACGACGGCCAACGCGGCGTCGGAGTTCTCCCAGAACCTCCAGCCGGGCAGGCGCTCCCACGGACCCCAGCCGTCGACGCTACGGCCCTCCTCGAGCCGCCACCCGACGCCGACGTACCCCACGTTCTCCCCGGCCGGGTTGTCGACGGCGAGGACCACCAGCTCCGGCCGGCCGTCCCCGTCGAGGTCGGCGACGGCCACCCCGGCGCCCTGGTTCTCCCAGCCCCACCAGGCCGGGACCTCGGCCCAGCCCCGCCACCCGGTGACGACGCCGTCGGGCCCGAGCGGGCCACTGCGGTAGAGGCCGCGGTTCTGCCCCTCGGGTGCGTCGACGCACAGCACGACGAGATCGAGCCGGCCGTCCCCGTCGACGTCGGCGACGGCGATGTCCGCGCCCGCGTTCTCCCAGGAGGGCCAGTCCGGTACCGGGGTCCAGCCGGTCCAGCCACCGGTCACCACGCCGTCGGCGTCGAGGTCCCGGCCGATCCGGTAGAAGCCACCGTTCGGCCCGGCCGGTGCGTCGACGGCGAACACGACCAGGTCGAGCGCGCCGGTGCCGCCGACGTCCGCGAGCGCGATCCCGGCGCCCTGGTTCTCCCAGAACCCCCAGTCCGGCACCGGCTGCCACGGGCCCCACGGCCCGGACACCCGGCCCTCGTCGTCGAACCCGTGGCCGACCCGGTACCAGCCGGCGTTCGCCCCCGGCGGCGCGTCGACCATGAGGACGACGAGCGAGCGGCCGCCGTCGCGGGCGAGGTCCCCGACCGCGACCCCGGCCCCCGCCGAGGCGCCCGCGAACCAGTCCGGGACCGCGGTGAAGTCCGTGTCCACGTGCCCTCCCGGGGTCGTGATCCGGAGGAACCGGCCACGGGAGGTGATACCGCGAGAACGACGGCGGCGCCGCCCCCGTACGGGGGACGGCGCCGCGCGGACGGCGAGGGAGGGTCAGCCGACCTCGGCCATGACCGCGTCGGAGACGTGGAATCGGGCGCAGCCGCGGACGCGGACTTCGACG
>NZ_JBHSQK010000040.1:89663-98015 GCF_042658055.1 Pseudonocardia lutea | reverse complement strand
CGCCGAGCGCGCCCGCCGCATCCGCGCGGAGCGGGCGGCGCAGCGCGGGCGGCTGCTGCCGCAGCAGCGCCGGGTGGAGGAGAAGCGGGCCCGGAAGGCGGACCGGAAGGCCGGCAAGGCGGCGCGCAAGGCCGCGCTGAAGCGGGCCCGGCCCGTCGAGCGGCGGTTCCGGATCCGGCGGCGGGTGGCGCTGACCCTGATCGTGCTCCTGCTGCTCGCCGGGCTGGGCGCGGGCTCCTGGCTGCTGCTCGCCCGCTCCGGGCTCGCCGAGGTGGAGACCGTCGAGGTGACGGGCACGCTCACCGTCCCCCGCGAGGCGGTGCTGGGCGTTGCGGCGGTGGAGACCGGGGTCCCGCTCATCGAGGTGGACACCAAGGCCGTGGCCCGGCGGGTCGCGGGGCTGCCGGGGGTCGCGTCCGTGCAGGTCAGCCGGGGCTGGCCGCACAGCGTGGAGATCGCCGTCGTCGAGCGGACGGCGGTGGCGCTGGCCCGGACCCCGCAGGGCGTCACGCTCGTCGACGCCACCGGCGTCGCCTACCAGAAGGCGCCGGAGGTGCCGCCCGCCCTGCCGATGCTCGGCTTCGGCGCCGTCGGGCCGGACGACCCGTCGACGAAGGCGGCCCTCGCCGTCCTGCAGGCCCTGCCGCCGGACCTGCGCGGGCAGGTGACCACGATCGACGTCGACAACGCGGCCACCGAGCCCACCGTCCGCCTGGGGCTGGGGGAGCGGCAGGTGCTGTTCGGCTCCACGGACCGCGCGGACCGCAAGATCGCGGTGCTCGTGCCGCTGCTGACCCAGGAGGGCTCGGTCTACGACGTCTCGAGTCCCGAGCTCCCGACCGTCACACGCTGACCTGCCGTTCCTGAGTGCTGAGCTGCTCCGTCCGGGGTAGCGGACGGCTGTCCGTGGGGCCGCATGGACGCTGGGTCACGAGCAGGTCACGGATGGTCAGCGCCACACCATCGAGGTGTTGCCGACGCGCGGCGCGCCTGCTGGACCGGGCCCCCTCCTCGGACCTAGCGTTCGACCGCGAACGGCCCGGACAGACCTGCTGGACGGAGCTGACCCGGACCCGAGCGACCGAGAGGTGCCGCGCATGACGCCCCCGCACAACTACCTGGCCGTGATCAAGGTGGTCGGCATCGGTGGTGGCGGCGTCAACGCCGTCAACCGCATGATCGAGGTCGGCCTCAAGGGCGTCGAGTTCATCGCGGTGAACACCGACGCGCAGGCCCTGCTCATGTCCGACGCGGACGTGAAGCTCGACATCGGGCGCGAGCTGACCCGGGGCCTCGGCGCGGGCGCCAACCCGGACGTGGGCCGCAAGGCCGCCGAGGACCACCGCGAGGAGATCGAGGAGGTCCTCAAGGGGGCCGACATGGTCTTCGTGACCGCCGGCGAGGGCGGCGGGACCGGCACCGGCGGCGCGCCGGTCGTCGCGTCGATCGCCCGCAAGCTCGGCGCGCTCACCATCGGCGTTGTCACCCGGCCCTTCACCTTCGAGGGCCGCCGGCGCGCCGGCCAGGCGGAGGACGGGATCACCCAGCTCCGCAACGAGTGCGACACCCTGATCGTGATCCCGAACGACCGGCTGCTGCAGCTCGGCGACGTCGGCGTCTCCCTGATGGACGCCTTCCGCTCCGCCGACGAGGTCCTGCTCTCCGGTGTCCAGGGCATCACCAACCTGATCACCACCCCCGGCCTGATCAACCTGGACTTCGCCGACGTCAAGTCGGTCATGTCCGGCGCCGGTTCCGCCCTGATGGGCATCGGGTCGGCCAGGGGGGAGGGCAGGGCCGTGCAGGCCGCCGGCAAGGCGATCAACTCGCCGCTGCTGGAGGCGTCGATGGACGGCGCCCAGGGCGTGCTGCTGTCGATCGCGGGCGGCTCGGACCTCGGCCTGTTCGAGATCAACGAGGCCGCGTCCCTGGTGCAGGAGGCCGCGCACCCCGAGGCCAACATCATCTTCGGCACGGTCATCGACGACTCCCTCGGCGACGAGGTGCGGATCACGGTGATAGCGGCCGGGTTCGAGGGCGGCACGCCCACGCACAAGAAGCTGGAGCCCTCGGCCTTCCGCTCCGCCGACCCCGCTCCCGCGCCCTCGGCCGCACCGCCCGCGCCGCCGGCCCCGCCGGCACCCCCGGCCCCGGGGCCGGGCGTCGGGCACGCGGGGCACGTCGGGCACGCGGGGCACTCCTCGACGGCCTTCGGCGCCGGGGCGAACCAGAGCGGCACGCTGCCGCCCGTGGCGCCCTACTCGCCGCCGGCGCCCCGCCAGCCCGAGGCCCGGCAGAACCCGGCCATGACGGAGCTGGGCGGGCCGGTGGGGGAGCCGGGCAACGGGGCCACCCCGCCGTCGCACGGGGAGCAGGCGCCGCCCGCGCCGAACGCCCCCTCGGCCTCCGCCGCCTCCCCGGCCCCGGAGACCCGAAGCGAGATCGACGACGACGTCGACGTCCCGCCCTTCATGCGCCGCTGACCCACGCTCTCCGAGCCGGGACGCGACTGTCTCGCGGTCGCGCCCCGCTCCCGGACGAGGGCGGTCGAGGCCGTGCCGACAGACCGCCGAGCGCGCACCCGTCGGACGCGCACCCGACGAACGCGCACCCGACGAACGCGCACCCGACGAACGCGCACCCGTCGAACGCGCACCCGTCGAACGCGCACCCGACGAACGCGCACCCGACGAGCGTTCACCCGGCGAGCGTTCACCCGGCGGGTGCGCACTCGGCGGGCGCGCACCCGCCGGACCGCGGCACACCTGTCGTGACGCCGCGATGCATCCACGAGGTCGCTGCACACCCCGTAGCGCGGTGGCACACCCGTCGTGACGGGGCGGCGCATCCGCGAGGTCGCTGGCACACCTGGTCGACCGGGTGTGGCGCGTCCGGCCGGTTGTGCGGCGGGCTGGTCGTCCTGCTCGAGCGATCGGCTCCGGCGGCAGGATCCGCGCGAGCCAGGCCGTCGGAGCCCCGCCGGCGCGGCGAGCCGCGGGCACGCCCCTCGTGCTGCAGCCGCGCCCCGCGGGATCGCCGCCACACCTCGTGGCGCGGTGGCACACCCGTCGTGACGGGGCGGCGCATCCGCGAGGTCGCTGGCACACCTGGTCGACCGGGTGTGGCGCGTCCGGCCGGTTGTGCGGTCGGCCGAGGTCCGGCTCGACGTGACGGCTTCGCCGCGGACATCCGACGCAGCCAAGCTGTCCGAGCCGACGACCTGTCGCGCCGCGGCACACCCCTCGTGGTGCAGCCGCACACCCGCAAGGTCGCTGCCACACCCTGTCGACGGGGTGTGCCGCGCTCCGGTGGTTGTGCGACCCGCGGAGGGACTCGCCGGGCTCGGCACCCTGGCCTCCGCGCAAGTGCTCGTCCCCGGCGCGGGCAGCGCGGACGCCGGCTGCCCAAGCGCTGACACACCCGCCCGAGCCGCTCACACCCCGTCGACCGGGTGTGCCACACCCCTGGCGGGTGTAGGAGCAGGTCCGTGCAGGTGTGCGGCGCTCGGCCGGTGTGGGAGCAGGTCCGTGCAGGTGCGCGGCGCTCGCCCGGGTGTAGGAGCAGGGCCGCGGGTGTGCGGCGCTCGGGCGGGTGTGGGAGCAGGGCCGCGCGGGTGTGCGGGGCTCGGCCGGGTGTGGGAGCAGGGCCGCGCGGGTGTGCGGCGCTCGGCCGGGTGTGGGAGCAGGGCCGCGCGGGTGTCCGGGGTCCGGCCGGGTGTGGCGCGGGCCTACCGCACCGCCTCCGCCTCGACAGCGCTGCCGCCCACCGCGGGAGAGCGTCGAACCGGCGGCTCGGGCCTTCGCGATGCGGTGGGACAGGGGGTGAGGGCGGCCGCGGATAGGGTCGGGGCGTGAGTGAGACGGCGCGGCGCGCGCGGGTCCGCAGGGTCGTGACCACGAGGGCCGGGGGCCGGTCCGCGGCGCCCTTCGACAGCTTCAACCTGTCCCGCTCGGTGGGCGACGACCCCGCCGCCGTCGACGCCAACCGCTACCGGCTCACCCGCGAGCTCGGCCTGCGCGGCACCGTGTTCCTGGGCCAGGTGCACGGCACCCGCGTCGCGACCGTCACCGAGCCGCCGCGGCGCAGCGCTCCCGACGTGCCGGGGACGGACGCGGCCGTCACCGCCGTTCCCGGGATCGGGCTCGCCGTGCTCGCGGCCGACTGCACCCCCGTTCTGCTCTCGGACCCGAAGGCCGGCGTCGTCGGCGCCGCGCACGCCGGACGGGTGGGCGCCGCCGCGGGCGTCGTGCCCGCGACCGTGGCGGCCATGCAGGAGCTGGGTGCCGCCGTCGAGGACATCGAGGTGCTGCTCGGCCCCGCGGTCTGCGGGCTCTGCTACGAGGTGCCCGCGGAGATGCGGGCGGAGGTCGAGGCCGCGCTGCCCGGCAGCGCCGCGACGACCCGGCGGGGCACGCCCTCGGTCGACGTCCGGGCCGGCCTCTACCGCCAGCTCACGGACCTCGGTGTGACCGGGATCGGGGTGGACCCGCGCTGCACGGTCGAGGAACCGGTCCTGTTCAGCCACCGGCGCGACCGGCGGACCGGTCGGCTCGCCGGGGTGATCTGGCTCGACGACCGCGCCTGAGCGCGCCCCTTGTGGACGTCCGGGCGACATCACGGTTGCGTGACGCTCGCGACACCACCCCTTCGGCTCGCGGGTGCCCCGCGTGACGTTCCGTAAGGTTCGCCCGGTGACCCAGGAGGCCTCCCCGGAACGGCGCGCCGAGCTCGAGCGCCGCCTCGGCGAGGTGCGCGCCCGCATCGCCGAGGCCTGTGCCGCGGCCGGGCGCGACCCGGACGAGGTCGAGCTGCTCGCCGTCACCAAGACGATCCCCGCGGCGGACGTCGCGGCCCTGGTCGACCTCGGGCTCGTCGCGTTCGGCGAGAACCGCGCCCAGGAGGCGGCCGCCAAGGTCGAGGAGCTGCGGGCCCTGCGGCCCACGGCGACGGTGCGGTGGCACTTCGTCGGCGGGCTGCAGCGGAACAAGGCCAGGCTGGTGGTCCCGTGGGTGACACGGGTCGAGAGCGTGGACTCCTCCCGGCTGGCCGCCGCCCTGGACAAGGCGGTGCTCCGCGCGCTCGACGAGGGAGTGCGGACGGAACCGCTGCCGGTGCTGGTCCAGTACAGCGTGGACGGCGACCCGGACCGTGGCGGCGTGCCCGACGAGGGCCTGCTCGCCCTCGCGGACCAGGTGGCGGACGCCTCCGGGCTCGTCCTCAGAGGACTGATGAGCGTCGCCCCGCTGGGTGCGGACGTCGAGGAGGCGTTTGCCGCGATCGAGGCGGCGGGTAGGCGGGTGCGGTCCGCGCACCCCGGCGCGACCGTGCTGTCGGCCGGGATGAGCGCGGACCTGGAGGTGGCGATCCGTCACGGATCGACGGTCGCGCGTGTCGGAACGGCCCTTGTGGGGGACCGGACGTTAACCTCCCCGTGACTGCCCGGTCCGCGGGGGCGGACCGGCATCGGGGGCGTCGAGGATTGGGAGCACGGATGAGTGCGATGTACCGGCTCAAGGCCTACTTCGGCATGGTGCCCGCCGAGGAGATGGACTACGCCGACGATCCCGACGCCTTCGCCGACCCGCGCCGGGCGCCCCGCGCCGCGCGCGCCGACCGTTGGTCGGATCCGGACGACCGCTTCGACGACGCGCCGGGCGCCCGGGACGGCTATCCCGGGTACGAGTCGGTCCACGACGAGCGCCCCGCGGACGACTGGAGCCGCCGGTCGGCGCGCGAGGCCGTCCGTCCGGCGCGCGTGCCCCGCGAGCCCGTGCGCACCCCGGCCGGGGTGGGCGGGGGGACCCCGGGCGGGCTGTCGGCCGCGTCGCCGGCGACCCGCGGCGCCCTCGCCGTCGACCGCGAGGAGCCCGTGCTGCGCTCCGCCCCGGAGCCGCCCGCGCCGGTCGCGACGCCCCCCGCGACCTCCGCGGTGCCCGAGCAGCGGGACCGCGGCGCGGCCGCCCTGGCCCGCATCACGACGCTGCAGCCCAGCAGCTTCACCGAGGCCCGCACGATCGGCGAGCGGTACCGCGACGGGGTCCCGGTCATCATCAACCTGACCGACCTCGACGAGGCCGCGGCCCGCCGCCTGGTGGACTTCGCCGCGGGCCTGGCGTTCGCGCTGCGCGGCTCGATCGACAAGGTGACCAGCCGTGTGTTCCTCCTGACGCCGGCCGACGTCGAGGTCTCCGCCGACGACGCCCGCAGGCTCGCAGAGCGGGGTCTCTTCCGACAGGATTAGGGCGTGCCGATCGCCGTCCAGTTCGTCGTCTACTACATCCTGTTCTTCTTCTGGCTCCTGCTCGTCGCCCGGATCGTGGTCGAGCTCGTGCACTCCTTCGCGCGCGAGTGGGTACCGGCCGGGCGTCCCGCCGCGGCCCTCGAGGTGGTGTTCAGCGTCACCGACCCGCCGGTGAAGTTGTTGCGGAGAGTGATCCCCGTCGTCCGGATCGGGGGCGTCGGGCTGGACCTCTCGATTATGGTTCTGCTGCTGGTGGTGTTCATACTGATGAGCATTGCCAGACCGGCGGTGGCGTGAGCCCCAGTCACCCGCCAGCCGGTTTGCCGCCGAGGACTGCATGAGGTGATCCGATGCCGCTGACGCCCGCCGACGTTCACAACGTCGCGTTCAGCAAGCCCCCGATCGGTAAGCGGGGGTACAACGAGGACGAGGTCGACGCGTTCCTCGACCTGGTCGAGGCCGAGCTGGCCCGACTGATCGAGGAGAACGAGGACCTGCGCGAGCAGGTCTCCCAGCTCGAGCAGCGGCTCGGCAACGCCGAGGCCGACCTGGAGGAGGCGCGGTCGCGCCCGCAGGGCGGGATGGGCGTCCAGGCCGGCCCGCCGCCCACGCAGCAGATCCGGCCCGTGGAGCCCCCGCAGCCGCCGCGCCCGGTCGAGCCGCAGCGCGGCATGGGCCCGATGGGCGACGGCGACGGCGCGGGCGGGGACCACCACGTCCAGGCCGCCAAGGTCCTGGGCCTGGCCCAGGAGATGGCCGACCGGCTGACCGCCGAGGCCAAGAACGAGGCCGACGCGATGCTGTCGGACGCCCGCGCCAAGTCGGAGCAGCTGCTCAGCGAGGCCCGCACCAAGTCCGACGGCCTGGTGAACGACGCGCGCGCCCGCGCCGAGACGATGCTCAACGACGCGCGCACCCGCGCCGAGACCCTCGAGCGGCAGTCGCGCGACAAGGCGTCGTCGCTGGTCAGCGAGGCCGAGCGCAAGCAGACGGAGATCATCGGCACCATCACGCGCGACAAGGGCGTGCTGGAGAAGAAGATCGACGAGCTGCGCACCTTCGAGCGCGAGTACCGCACCCGGCTCAAGACCTACCTGGAGTCGCAGCTGCGCGACCTGGAGGGCCGGGGCTCGGCCGCGCCGTCGGACGCCGCCCGGTCCAACGCCAACGGCGGGTACGCCGCCAGCGGCTACGGCCAGCGCGCGGACGCCGGAAGCTGACGGCCCGGACCGTCGTCCGACCGACTGGCGGGCGGCAGCGCGGCTCTCGCGCCGCCGCCCGCCGTACACGGGGTGAACAGTGCTGCTGCTGGTTCTCGTTCTGGTCCTGATCGCCTTCGGCCTGCTGGTGGTGGCGCTGCTCTCGGGCAGCGTCCTGTGGGCGTGGATCTCCGTGGCCGTGTCCGTCGCGGCCGCGGTGGCCCTGCTGGTCGACTGGCTGCAGCGTCGCTCGGCCGTGAAGGCCGGCGCGGAGTCGCAGCAGGCGGCCGGCGCCGCCCCCGCACCCCAGGGCGGCCCGCAGCCGACCCGGCGTGACATCGAGCCGGTCACCGAGGTGATCCCGGTGGTCGGGCAGGGCGCGCCCGGGCGTGCGGCCCCGCCGCAGGCCGGGGTGGACCGTGGACAGTCCTCCTCGGACTCCGGCCCGGCTCGTCCGGGCTCCGGACCCGACCCGGAGGCCACGTCCGTGATGCCCCGGGTCGAACCGTCCGGCTCAGCCGGGCGACCGTCCGGCGCTGTCCCGGACGCCACCCGGTCCAGTGAATCTTCGTCACGCAGCGTCACCGATGACGAGGGTCGTGCCGGCGCCGAGGGCCGTCACGACGCCCCGTCGGGCGAGGGCGGCTCCGCAGCCGGTACCGCGGTGGCCGCCGGTGTCGCCGGGGTCGCGGCCGCGGGTGTCGCCGGTGCGGCGCACGGCGCCCACGAGAGCGAGGAACCGGCGGCCGGCGCACCCGCGCAGCAGCCCGCCGCGGGCATCCGCGGCGAGCCCTCGGAGCCGGCGGGATCGACGGCGGGATCGACGGCGGAGCGGTCGGCCGAGCCCGCCGGGTCGGCGTCGCCCGCGTCGCCCGCGTCGCCCGCGTCGGCGGCGCCGCCGGTCACGTCCTC
>NZ_JBHSQK010000040.1:47738-89572 GCF_042658055.1 Pseudonocardia lutea | reverse complement strand
CCCGCCCGCTGGTTCCGGTCCCGCGCCCGGTGGCACGACCGCGGGTGCTGCCGACGCCGGAAGCGGTGCCGCCGCGACCGGCGCCGGGTCCGAGGACGGGACCGGCACGGTGGGCGCGCCGGAGGGCGCGGCCGGCACCCCCGGCGCCGGCGCGGCGGCCGCCCCGGAGGACATCGACGGCCCGACCGTCGCCACGGCGGCCCACGGCGGGCCCACCACCGCCCACGGCGGTTCCGCCACGGACGACGCTGGCCCCGCTTCGACCCGGTCCGTGGACGGGGACGAGCCGGCCGGCCGGGCAGCCCAGGACGACCAGGCGCCCCAGGGACAGCAGGGCAACGCGGGGCGGCCCGAGGACCGGCAGGGGCAGGAGGGCCAGCAGGCGCCGGCCGCGCAGGAGCCCGCCGGCGGTCCGCCGCCGGGCTCGATGCCGCCCCCCGGCCCGCACGGCGAGCCGCCGGAGGAGCCCCGGGACGCGACGGTCGCGGCGCTGGTCGCCGAGCTCGAGGACGAGGTCGTCGTCGTCGACGAGCAGCCGCGCTACCACCTGCCCGGCTGCCGGTCGCTGCCCGGCCGCCAGGTGATCCCGCTGCCGGCCAAGGAGGCCGTGGAGCTGGGCTTCACCCCGTGCGGCTGGTGCACCCCGGACCGCACCATGGCGAGCCGGCACCAGGCCGCCGCCCGCTGAGGTCCTCGACCTGCACGAACGGCACCCCCGCCCGCGCCTGCGGAGCGGGGGTCCCGCCCGGGCACGACGCCCGGGAATAAGCGCTCGCGGCCTCGCGCTACCCTGGTCGCACAGGCACCGATCCGGCCATCACCGGGGAGCCTCCGGAAGAAACCGGCACCGCGCGGCGCCGGGAGTAGAACCGGACGGGTTCGGCCCGTCACAGCCGTCGAACGAGCGGTCCCGCGCGAGCGGGGCAAGCGGGGTGGTACCGCGGCGTGAGTCGTCCCCGTGCAGCCAGGCCACACACTGCACGAGGAGCACCGTCCGCCATGAGCGAGAGCTATCCCGCGGTCCCCGCGCATCCCGCCTTCCCGCAGCTGGAGCGCGAGGTCCTCAAGTACTGGGAGGCCGACGACACGTTCGCCGCCTCCGTCGAGGCGCGCCCGGCCGGCGAGAACGGCAGCAACGAGTTCGTCTTCTACGACGGCCCGCCCTTCGCCAACGGCCTGCCGCACTACGGCCACCTGCTCACCGGCTACGTCAAGGACGTCGTGCCGCGCTACCAGACCATGCGCGGCAAGCACGTCGAGCGCCGGTTCGGCTGGGACACCCACGGCCTGCCCGCCGAGGTCGAGGCCGAGCGCCAGCTCGGGATCAACCACAAGTCCGAGATCGAGAGCATGGGCGTCGCCGAGTTCAACGAGGCGTGCCGCACCTCCGTGCTCCGCTACACCGGCGAGTGGCGCGACTACGTGACCCGCCAGGCCCGCTGGGTCGACTTCGACAACGACTACAAGACGCTCGACCTGGACTACATGGAGAGCGTCATGTGGGCCTTCAAGACCTTGTGGGACAAGGGCTTGATCTACTCCGGGTTCCGGGTGCTCTGGTACTGCTGGCGCTGCGAGACACCGCTGTCGGCCTCCGAGACGAAGATGGACGACGTCTACCGGGACCGGCAGGACCCGGCCGTGACGGTCGGGCTGCGCCTCGTCAGCGAGGACCCGGAACTGGACGACGCCCTGGCGCTGGTGTGGACGACGACGCCGTGGACGCTGCCGTCGAACCTCGCCGTGGCGGTGAACCCCGAGGTCGAGTACTCGCTGCTCGCCGCGAACGGCGAGAAGTACGTGCTGGCCTCCGCGCGGGTCGCGGCGTACGCCCGCGAGCTGGGGGAGGAGCCCGAGGTCCTGCGGACCTTCACGGGGCGCGAGCTGCTGGGCCTGGGCTACACCCCGCCGTTCGACTTCTTCGTCGGCCGGGAGAACGCGCACCGGGTGCTGGAGGCGGACTACGTCACCACCGAGGACGGCACCGGGCTCGTGCACATCGCGCCCGCCTTCGGTGAGGAGGACAAGGCCGTCACGGACGCGGCCGGCATCGAGGCGGTCGTGCCCGTGGACTCGCGCGGCGAGTTCACCGTCGAGGTGCCGCCCTACACCGGCCAGCAGGTGTTCGACGCCAACCCGAACATCATCCGGGACCTCAAGGCCGGCACGGCGCCGTACGTGAAGGGTGTCCTGCTGCGGCACGAGACCTACGACCACCCGTACCCGCACTGCTGGCGCTGCGGCAACGCGCTGATCCAGCGCGCGGTCGACTCGTGGTTCGTGCAGGTCACGGCGTTCCGCGACCGGATGGTGGAGCTGAACAAGCAGATCACCTGGGTGCCGGCCAACATCCGGGACGGCCAGTTCGGCAAGTGGCTGGAGGGCGCCCGGGACTGGGGCATCTCGCGCAACCGGTTCTGGGGCAGCCCGATCCCGGTCTGGCAGTCCGACGACCCGCGCTACCCGCGCACGGACGTCTACGGCTCGCTCGACGAGCTGGAGCGGGACTTCGGCGTGCGCCCGGAGAACCTGCACCGGCCCTACATCGACGAGCTCACCCGGCCCAACCCGGACGACCCGACCGGCAAGTCGACCATGCGCCGGGTGCCGGAGGTGCTCGACTGCTGGTTCGAGTCGGGCTCGATGCCGTTCGCCCAGGTGCACTACCCGTTCGAGAACGCGGACTGGTTCGAGCACCACTACCCGGGCGACTTCATCGTCGAGTACAACGGGCAGACCCGCGGCTGGTTCTACACGCTGCACGTGCTGGCCACGGCGCTGTTCGACCGGCCGGCCTTCGCCAGCTGCGTGGCGCACGGGATCGTGCTGGGCGACGACGGCGCCAAGATGTCGAAGTCGCTGCGCAACTACCCGGACGTCAACGAGGTCTTCGACCGCGACGGGTCGGACGCCATGCGGTGGTTCCTCATGGCGAGCCCGATCCTGCGCGGTGGGAACCTGGTCGTCACCGAACAGGGCATCCGCGAGGGCGTCCGGCAGGCGATCCTGCCGCTGTGGAACACCTGGTACTTCCTGTCGCTCTACGCCGGGGCGGCCGGGGTGACCGGGCGGACGCGCACGGACTCGCCGCACGTGCTGGACCGGTACGTGCTGGCGAAGACCGCGGCGCTGGTCGACGGCGTCACCGCGGCACTCGACGTGTACGACATCGCCGGGGCGTGCGAGCAGGTCCGCGACCACGCCGAGGTGCTCACGAACTGGTACGTCCGGCGCTCCCGGGACCGGTTCTGGGCGGGCGACAGGGACGCGATCGACACCCTGCACACCGTGCTGGAGGTGACCGCGCGCGTCGCCGCGCCGCTGCTGCCGCTGACCATGGAGCAGCTGTGGCAGGGGCTCACCGGCGGCCGGTCGGTGCACCTCACCGACTGGCCGTCCGCCGCGGAGCTGCCCCACGACGACGCGCTGGTCGCGGCCATGGACCGGGTGCGCCAGGTGGCGTCGGCGGGGCTGTCCCTGCGCAAGGCGCGCAAGCTCCGGGTCCGGCTGCCGCTGGCCTCGCTGACCGTGGCCGCCGCCGACGCGGAGACCCTCGCGCCGTTCGCCGACATCCTGCGGGACGAGGTGAACGTCAAGGAGGTCGTGCTGACCACGGACGTCGCGACCTACGGCCGGTTCGAGCTGACGGTCAACGCCCGCGCCTGCGGTCCCCGGCTGGGTGGCGACACCCAGAAGGTGATCAAGGCGGTCAAGGCGGGGGACTGGACGTCGAACGCCTCCGGGACGGTCACGGCCGGCGGGATCGAGCTGCTGGAGGGCGAGTTCTCCGAGCGGCTGCAGGCCGCGGACCCGGCCTCGACCAGTGCGCTCCCGGGCAACTCCGGGCTCGTCGTGCTGGACACCGAGGTCACGCCGGACCTGGCGGCCGAGGGCACGGCGCGCGACGTCGTGCGCGTGGTGCAGCAGGCCCGCCGGGACGCCGGGCTCGAGGTCTCGGACCGGATCGTCCTGACGCTGGACGCGCCCGGGACGGTGCTCGACGCCGTCCGCACCCACGAGGCCTTCGTGGCCGGTGAGGTCCTGGCGACCGCGGTGGAGTACGCCGCGGTGGCCGGGCCGACCGGCACCGGCAGCGTCTCGGACCCGCAGGGGAAGAACACCGAGGTGAAGGTCGCCGTCGCCAAGCAGTGAGCGAGCGGCACTCTCGCTCGGACTGGTGAGCGAGAGTGCCGTTCAACCCTCGGCGCCGGGGGCCCGGCTAGGGTGCTCGCCGTGGGGAGTGCTGCCGAGCGGTGGGCGGAGCTGCAGTCCGGGCGGGGCGTCCCGCCGGAGATCCTGGCGCTGGCCCCGGCCAGCCCGTGGGGACACCATCCGCAGGACTTCACCGCGCCCACGGTCCCCTCGGACACCCCGTCGCGGGCGGCGGGGCTCGCCCTGCTCGATCCCGCCGGCACCGTGCTCGACGTCGGGTGCGGCGGCGGCGACGCGGCGTTCGCCCTGGTGGGGCCGATGACCCACGCCACCGGCGTGGACAGCCAGCAGGACATGCTCGACCTCTTCGCGGCGGGCGCCGACGTCCGCGGGGTGCCCGCCCGGACGGTCCTGGGCCCCTGGCCGGACGTTTCCGCGGAGGCCGGCGCGGCCGACGTCGTGGTGTCCCACCACGTGCTGCACAACGTCGTCGACCTGCCGCCCTTCCTCGCCGCGCTGACCGCGGCGGCCGGGCGCGGCGTCGTCGTCGAGATGCTGGCCGAGCACCCGATGGCCTGGCTCGACCCGCTCTGGGTGCGCTTCCACGACCTGCACCGGCCGGAGCCGGCGACCGTCGACGACGCCCTCGCCGTCCTGCGCGAGCAGGGCGTCGACCCCGAGGTCACCCGCTGGGAGCGGGAGCGGCGCGCCCCGCACGACCCGGCCTGGGTCACCCGGCGGCTCTGCCTGCCGCCCGAGCGCGAGCCCGAGGTCGCCGCGGCCCTCGGGGAGGTCCCGCCGCGGACGCGGGACGCGGCCACCCTGGTCTGGCGTGTCTGACCGGGAGACCAGGAACCGGACGACCACCCCGCCGAGCGAGTTCGTGGCCGGGTGCACCGGCATCGGCGCGACCAGGTGCCCGCCCCGGCGCCGGACCGCGCAGAGCAGGATCCCCGCTCCCGACGCCGCCCGCGAGGACAGGGCCACCGGCCTTCCTCCCGGCCGGCGCGCCCGCGCGGCGTCGGGCCGTCGTGGCCCGTGACCCCCGTGATCTGCGCCTTCGGCCTCGTGGACCGCGCCGGGGCCGCCACGCCCGCACCCGGCTGACCGACGCTTGACCTGCGCCGATAGGGTGATTCGCGCACGAGCCGGGGGTGGCGATGAGTCTGGAGGTCCTGCTCGGCGTCGTCGCCGCCGTCCTGCTGATCGGTGTGCTCGCGGTGCGGGTGTCCGTCCGGCTCGGCCTGCCCTCGCTGCTGCTGTACCTCGGCATCGGGATCCTGCTCGGCGAGGCGGTGCTCGGCGTCCAGTTCTCCAACGCCGCGCTCACCGAGAACCTCGGGCTCGCCGCGCTGGTGCTCATCCTCATCGAGGGCGGCCTCACCACCCGCTGGCAGGCCGTGCGGCCCTCGTTGGGGATCGGCATCGGGCTCTCGACGATCGCCGTCGTCGTGAGCATCGTCGTGGCCGGCACCGCGCTGCACTACCTGCTCGGCCTGGACTGGCGGGTCGCGTTCCTCTGGGGGGCGGTCCTCTCCTCGACGGACGCGGCCGCGGTGTTCAGCGTGCTGCGCGGGGTGGGGGTGTCCCCGCGGCTCTCGGGCGCCCTGGAGCTCGAGTCCGGCATGAACGACGCCCCGGTGGTGCTCGCCGTCCTCCTCCTCGCCTCGGACGACCCGCTGACCTGGATGACCCCGTTCCTGGTCGTCTACGAGCTGCTCGCGGGCGCGCTGATCGGGTTCGCCCTCGGGTTCGGGGGCGGCTGGGCGTTGCGCCGCGCCGCGCTGCCCGCGACCGGCCTCTACCCCCTCGCCGCGCTGGCCGTGTGCGTGCTCGCCTTCGCCGGCGGGCAGCTGGCGCACGCCTCCGGCCTGCTCGCCACCTATGTCTGCGCGCTCGTGCTGGGCAACTCGCGGCTGCCGCACCGCGGGGGCGTGCTCTCCTTCGCCGAGGGCACCGGGTGGCTGGCGCAGATCGGGCTGTTCGTGCTGCTCGGCCTCTACGTCAGCCCCGCCCGGCTGGTCGACGCCGTGATCCCCGCGCTGATCGCCGCCGGCGTCCTGCTCGTGCTCGCCAGGCCGCTGTCGGTGGTCGCGGCCGCGCTGCCGTTCACGGTGCCGTGGCGCGAGCAGGCGTTCCTGTCGTGGGCGGGGCTGCGCGGGGCCGTACCGATCGTGCTCGCGCTGATCTCCCTGGTCGAGGGTGCGCCGGGCGCGGCCAACCTGGTCGACGTCGTGTTCGTGCTCGTCGTGATCCTCACCCTGCTGCAGGGCACCACCCTGCCGTGGGTCGCCCGGCGGCTGCGGGTCGCGCGCACCGCCGAGCCGAAGGACGTCGAGGTCGACGCCGCCCCGCTCGACGAGCTGCACGCCGACCTGCTGCAGGTCCGGATCCCGGCGGGCTCCAGGCTGCGCGGGGTCTACCTGCGGGAGCTGCGGCTGCCCGTGGGCGCCACGGTCAGCCTCGTCGTGCGCGGCGAGGAGGCCTTCACCCCCAACGGGCAGACCCGGCTGCGTGAGCACGACCAGCTGCTCGTGGTCGCCACCGCCGAGGTCCGGGAGCGCACCGAGGAGCGGTTGCGGGCCGTCGACCGGGGCGGTGCGCTGGTGCGCTGGCGGGACACCGATCCCGGCCCCCGTCCGGACGGCCCCGGAAGGCCCGCATAATCGAGTGTGTGACCGACGAGCCCGCCGAGCGCACCGACACCGCCCCCCTCCCGCCACGCCGGGTCTGGGTGCTCGCGCTCGTGGCGCCCGTCGTCCTGCTGCTGGACATCCTGACCAAGGTCCTCGCCGTTGCCACGCTGGAGGACCGGCCGCCGGTGCGGCTGCTCGGCGGGCTGGTCAACCTGGTCCTGGTGCGCAACCCGGGCGCCGCCTTCTCCATGGCCACCGGCTACACCTGGGTGCTGTCGATCATCGCGCTGGGCGTGGTCGTGGTGATCGTCCGCATCTCCCGCAAGCTGCGGTCGGTGGGCTGGGCGATCGCGCTCGGGCTCGTGCTGGGCGGCGCGCTGGGCAACCTGGTCGACCGGATCTTCCGCGCGCCGGGGCCGCTGCAGGGGCACGTCGTCGACATCCTGTCGGTCGTCAGGACGGACGGCTCGTTCTTCCCGGTGTTCAACCTGGCCGACTCGAGCATCGTCTGCGGTGGGATCCTGCTGGTCCTGCTCGCGCTGACCGGCCGCGAGCTCGACGGGACCCGGGCCGACACGGCGGAGCGGGAGCCGGCCGGTGAGTGACCTCCGCCAGCTCCCCGTGCCCGACGGCCTCGACGGGATGCGGGTCGACGCCGGCCTGTCCCGGCTCCTCGGGTTGTCCCGGACCGTCGTCGCCACCCTCGCCGAGGACGGGATGATCGCGCTCGACGGCCGCGCCGCCGGGAAGTCGGACCGGCTCACCGCCGGCAGCTGGCTCGAGGTCGAGCTGCCCGAGCCCGAGACCCCGGCGGTCATCGCCGCCCCGCCGGAGCTGGTGGGCGGCATGACCGTGCTGTACGAGGACGAGGACGTCGTCGTCGTCGACAAGCCCGTGGGGGTCGCCGCGCACCCCAGCCCGGGCTGGACCGGGCCCACGGTCGTGGGCGGGCTGGCCGCGCTCGGGGTGCGGGTGTCGACCTCGGGCGCCGCGGAGCGGCAGGGCGTGGTGCACCGGCTCGACGTCGGGACCACCGGCGTGATGGTCGTCGCCAAGTCCGAGCACGCCTACTCGGTGCTCAAGCGGGCGTTCAAGGAGCGCGCGGTCGACAAGCGCTACCACGCGATCGTGCAGGGGCACCCGGACCCCACCAGCGGCACGATCGACGCGCCGATCGACCGGCACCCCCGGCACGACTACAAGTTCGCGGTGGTGGCCGGGGGCAAGCCGAGCGTCACGCACTACGACACCCTCGAGGCCTTCCGCGCCGCCTCGCTGCTCGACGTGCACCTCGAGACCGGGCGCACCCACCAGATCCGGGTGCACTTCTCCGCGCTGCGGCACCCGTGCGTCGGCGACCTGACCTACGGCGCCGACCCCACGCTCGCCAAGCGGCTGGGGCTGCAGCGGCAGTGGCTGCACGCCCGCTCGCTGGGCTTCGAGCACCCCGCCGACGGGCGGTGGGTGGAGTTCGTCAGCGAGTACCCGCCCGACCTCGCTCGGGCGCTCGAGCGGCTGCGTGACTGAGCCCGAGGACCCCGACTCCTCCGACGAGGGTGGCCTGCTCACCCGGCGGGGGCGCCGCTGGCTGATCGTCGTGTGCGTGCTCGCGGTGCTGGTCGCCGTCGGGTACGCGACGGCGCAGTCGCGGTCGCTCTCGGCCGGGCGCGGGCCCGCGGTGGCGCAGGGCCAGGTGCGGCTCGGGCCCGATCCCGGCGAGGCCGTGGCGGACTACCTCGCCCGGCTGCCCTCGACCCTGCCCGCGCCGGGGGAGCGCGCGCTGGCCCTGGTCCAGCTCGGGAAGGAGATCACGACGGCGGACGCGGCCGGGCTGACCGGGTCCGCGCCGGTCGCCGAGGTGGTGTTCCGGGTCCCGCTCCCGCGGGTGCAGACCGCCCTGCGCTTCGAGGCCCTCCCCGCCGGCGCTCCCGTCGCCGCCGCGCTCGACACCGCCCGGCAGCGCGCGGGCTACGCCGCGGCCGCCGACGCCTCCCGGCTCACCGGCCGCCCGGCGGCGGTGGCGCGGGCGGAGGCCGCCGCCTACGCCGGCCCGTGTGCCTGCGTGGTGGCGCTGGTGGTGGAGGCGGACCGCGCCGGGCTCGAGGCCCTCGCCGGGGCGTCGGGGGTGCGGGCGGTCGAGGCGGCACCGGCGGGCGTCACCGCCCCGGAGCTCGCCCTCTCCCCGCTGCTGCCGGAACAGACCACCGCCGCCACCCCCCTCCCCGACGACGGCCCCGTGCCCTGATCTCCTGGCGACTCGGGACTCCCGCGTCGGCACACCCGCTCGGGCACCGCCGCACCTTCTGCCGCCGCCGCACCTTCTCCGCCGCCGCCACACCCATCCGCGCGTCAGCACAACCGCTCGGGCGCCCCTAACAACCGCTCGGGCACGGCCACAACCGCTCGGGGGCCGCCACAATCGCTCGGGCACCGCCACAACCGCTCGGGCACCGCCACAACCGCTCGGGCACCGCCACAACCGCTCGGGCGTCGGCACACCCGCTGTGGGCACCCGGCACAACCTGAAGATCGGCGGCACACCCTGTCGACGGGGTGCGTCGCGCTTCTCGGGGTGTGCCGTCGCGACTGACCGGAGCGATGGAGGGACCCGTAGCCGCCCGTCCGTCGCTGGTGCCACGAGCCGTAGCGGGACCGGCACCCGGCGGCCGCTCAGCTGACGCGCGTGCCGACCGGACACCTCCGACCCGTTCCCACACCCGGTCGACCGCGACACACCCCGTCGACAGGGTGTGCCGCCGACCTCCCGGGTGTGAACGGGAGCCCGAGCGGGTGTGCGACCGGCGGTCGGCGGGCCCGCCGGCCCTGAGGCGAGGGGTACACCATCGCAGCGCACGGTCGGCCTGATCGACGCCACGCGTGGGGCGGGCGACCCCGGGAAAGGTCGGGGTGTCCCCCGGGTCGGTTCGGTGGATCACCGGATTCCGGCGGAGGCGCCGCGCTGCGAGCGTTGATCACATGAACGAGCGGGGGAGCGGGGCGGGTGCGGCGGCGGTGGCCGCACCGCTCACAGCCATCACCAGGACGGTCCGAGCGCCGGCGACCGCGCCCCCGCCGAGCCCGGCACGGGCCGACCGCCGGCCCCCCACCGCCCCCGCCGCTGCACCGGCGTCGAGTGCCGCGGGGCCGGGCGCCGGGCGCACCGCCATGCTCCCGACCGGCCTCACCGCTGCGATCCCGCCAGGCGCGACGCGACAGCCCGTGCAGCCGACGAAACCGCTGCCCGCCCCACCGACGCGCGCCCCGCGAGGCGCCCTGACCCTGCCCGCCGCCCTCGTCGCGGCGGGCGTGGCCATCGCCGCATGGGCCGTGGCGGTCCTGCACGTCGCGGGCGCCCTGCACGACCCGGCCGTGGACCCGCTGGTGCACACCGTGAGCGACTACGTCCTGCTGCCCGGCGGCCACCTCGTGCTCGCCATTGCCGCGGCGGCGCTGGCCCTCGGCGGCGCGGTGCTCGCCGTCGCGGCCGCGAAGGCCGGGGCCTCCCGCTCCGCCGTCGCCCTGCTCGCCAGCTGGTCGGTGGCGTTGGTCGTGGCCGGGGTCGTCCCCACGAACGTCCCCGGCACACCGGCGGATCTCGCCGCGGCGGTGCACCGCTACGCCGGGGCGTGGATCTTCGCGGTGCTGCCGGCCGCCGTCCTGCTCCTGGCCCGCGGGTCGGCCGTCCGGGCCGCCGCGCGCCGCCGCGTGGTCGAGCTGGCCCTGCTCACCGCGGCTCTCTCCGGAACGTTCCTGCTCGCCCATCTGCCGATCGTCGTCGCGGGTTCACCCCCATTTTCCCTGCTGGGTGGGGTGGAGCGGGTTCTGTACGGGGCGGTGACCGCGCTGCTCACCACGACCGCCCTCGCCCTCCGTCCGCCGACCGTCCCGCCGCCGACCGCCACGCCGGAGCCCACCGCGACGCGCATCCCGAGGACCACCCCGTGACCGCGCTCGCGCTGCTGCTCGCCGTCGCGGGCGCGACCTGCTTCGCCGCTGCCGCCGTCCTGCAGCACGGGGCGATCACCGGCCGGGTCGACCTCCGCGCGCTCCTCGCCCGCCCGCGCTGGCTCGCCGGCGCCGGGCTGGCCGCCGGGGGCGCCGGGCTGCACGCGCTCGCGCTGGTCCTGGCGCCGGTGAGCGTCGTGCAGCCGGTCGGGGTCCTGGCCGTCCCGCTGGCGGTGGGACTGGGCCTGCGGAGCACGCGACCACCCGCCCGGGTCGTGGCCGGCGCCGCCCTCTGCGTGGCGGGCGTCGCGCTCGTCGTCCGGACGGCGGCCGCGGCCACCCCGGACGCCCCCGCCGACCTCGGGCGGTTCCTGCTTGTCTCCGGGACCGCCGCCGCAGCCGCCGGACTCGCCCTGGCCGTCCTCGCGGTCCGGACGACCGCCCGGGCCCGGTGCGTCGCCTTCGCCGCGGCGGGCGCCGTCGCGTTCGGCCTGGTCTCCGCCCTGCTCCGGGCGGTCTTCCTGCAGTTCGGCACCGCGGATGCCGGCACCCTCCTCGGTGCGACCGCCGCCCTGCCCGCCGCGCTGCACGCCCGCGGCTGGTCCGTGCAGCAGGGCTTCGCGGCCGGCCCGCCCGCGGTCGTCGTGGCCGCGCTGACCGTCGGCGACCCGCTCGTGGCCACCGCGCTCGGCGCCGCGCTGCTCGGCGAGGCCGGCGGGCTCGGCGCCGCCGGGGTGGGCCTCCTGCTGGGCGCCGGCGCCGTCGCGGCCGCCGGCGTGGCCCTGCTCGCCCGGCACCACCCCGACGCCGCCCCGCGGCCCACCCCGCCCACCCCGCACGACCGACACACACCGGGAGAGGTACCGACGTGAGGATCCTGCTCGGCGCCGACACCTTCGCGCCCGACGTCAACGGCGCGGCCCGGTTCGCCGAACGCCTGGCCATCGGCCTCGCCCGGCGCGGCCACGAGGTCCACGTGGCCGCCCCGTCGCCCGACGGCCCGCGGACCGTGCACCGCTTCGGAGGAGGGGCGGTCACCGTGCACCGGGTGCGCTCGCACCGCTACCCCTTGCACGAGAACTTCCGGGTGTGCCTGCCGTGGGTGGCGCGCCCGGAGACGGCGGCGGTGCTCGACGAGGTGGACCCGGACGTCGTGCACGTGCAGGCGCACTTCTCGGTCGGGCGCGGGCTGGCGGCGGCCGCGTCGGCGACCGGGCGCCCGCTGGTCGCGACCAACCACTTCATGCCCGAGAACCTCGTCGCCCACGCCCGGGTCCCGGCTTTCCTGCACCGGGCCGCGGCGCGGCTGGCGTGGCACGACGTCCGGCGGGTCCTCGGGCGCGCCGACGCCCGCACCGCGCCCACGCCGCGCGCCGTCGAGCTGCTGACCCGGAGGACCGGGCTGCCGGCCACCCCGATCTCCTGCGGGGTGGACGTGGCCCGCTACGCCGGCGGGTGCGAGGACCCGACCCCGACGATCCTGTTCGTGGGCCGGCTGGACCAGGAGAAGCGCGTCGACGAGCTGCTGCGGGCCACGGCCCGGCTGGCGGCACCCGTCCGGCTGGAGATCGTCGGCGACGGCTCCGAGCGCGCCGCCTGGCGACGGCTGGCGGCGGAGCTCGGGCTCGGCGACCGGGCGGTGTTCCACGGGTTCGTCGACGAGGAGACGCTGCTCGCGGCGTACCGGCGGTGCGCGGTGTTCTGCATGCCGGGCGTCGCCGAGCTGCAGAGCCTGGTCACCCTGGAGGCGATGGCCGCGGGCAAGCCGGTCGTCGCGGCCGACGCGATGGCGCTGCCGCACCTCGTCCGCCCCGGCCGGACCGGCTGGCTCTTCCCGCCCGGCGACGTCGACGTCCTGACCTCGGTCCTCGACGCCCTGCTGCGTGACCCGGCGGCCCGGCGGCGGATGGGCACGGCCGCTCGCGAGCTGGTGTCCGGGCACGCCCTCGACGCCACGCTCGACGCCTTCGAGGGGGTCTACGACCGGGTCGCCGCGCGTCCCGCCGCGCCCGCCCTGGCGGCCTGACGGACCGCGCCCGCTCCACCCCCTCGGGGCACGACACGCCCGGGTGGCGGCGACGCGCCGGGACCTCGACACGCCTCGACGCGGTGAGCTGCGGGTTCCCGGCGGGCCCGGCCGCGGTCGCGGAACTGTCGGTGGCCGGGGCTAGTCTGGCCGCACCCCCGGACCCGGGGGACCCGACATCCGCCGGCACCCGCCGGGCCACCGCCCGGTCGCCGGCCGTGCACCCGGACGCCGCACCCCGAAGGCGGCCGGGAGGCCGACCGTCGGGGCTCCGCGGGCCCGCCGCACGACCCGCGCGCGAGCGCGTGAAGGGAGTCTCGACGCCCCATGGCCCCGGCGAGCGGGAACAGCGGAGTGGATCATGACTGACTCCTTCGTGCACCTCCACACGCACACCGAGTTCTCCATGCTCGACGGTGCGGCCCGGCTCGACGACCTGTTCGCCGAAGCCGCGCGCATGGAGATGCCCGCGCTGGCGATGACCGACCACGGGAACGTCTACGGGGCGTACGAGTTCTGGAAGAAGGCCAACGCGGCCGGGATCAAGCCGATCATCGGCATGGAGGGCTACCTCTCCCCGGGCTCGCGGCACGAGCGCAAGCGCGCCACCCTCGGCGGCCAGACCGTCAGCGACGACAACCCGGGTGAGATGTACACCCACATGACGCTGCTGGCCGAGAACACCGAGGGGATGCACAACCTCTTCCGGCTCTCCAGCCTGGCCAGCCTCGAGGGCTACTACTACAAGCCCCGCATGGACCGGGAGCTGCTGGAGACCTACGGCAAGGGGATCATCGCCACCACGGGCTGCCCGTCCGGCGAGGTGGCCCGCCTGTTGCAGCAGGACCGCTTCGAGGACGCGTGCCAGGCCGCGAGCGACTACCGGGACATCTTCGGCAGGGAGAACTTCTTCTGCGAGTTGATGGACCACGGGATCGAGATCGAGAAGCGGGTCCAGGAGGACCTCTTCGCGCTGAAGAAGCGCCTCGACCTGCCCGGCCTGGCCACCAACGACCTGCACTACACCTACCCGGACGACACGAAGCCGCACGAGGTGCTGCTCTGCGTGCAGACGGGCAAGACCCTCGCCGACCCGAACCGCTTCAAGTTCGACGCGCAGGACTTCTACCTCAAGTCGCCCGCCGAGATGCGGGCGATGTGGGACCCGATCCACCCCGAGGCCTGCGACAACACGCTCGCCGTCGCCGAGCGGGTCGACGTGTCGTTCGGCCACCAGGACCTCATGCCCCGCGCGCCCGTCCCCGAGGGGGAGACGGAGGAGTCCTGGCTGATCAAGGAGGTCGAGCGGGGGCTGCACAAGCGGTTCCCGAACGGCGTCACCGAGCAGTACCGCCGGCAGGCCGAGTACGAGCTCGGCGTGATCATCCAGATGGGCTTCCCCGGCTACTTCC
Organism: Pseudonocardia lutea; assembly: GCF_042658055.1. NCBI lineage: Bacteria > Bacillati > Actinomycetota > Actinomycetes > Pseudonocardiales > Pseudonocardiaceae > Pseudonocardia > Pseudonocardia lutea. Next base: position 75,401 of record NZ_JBHSQK010000040.1, on the reverse strand, counting down.
TCGTGACCGCGGACCTCATCCAGTACGCGAAGTCCGTCGGCATCCGCTGCGGCCCCGGCCGTGGCTCCGCGGCGGGCTCGCTCATCGCGTACGCGCTGGAGATCACCGACCTGGACCCGATCCGGCACAAGCTGATCTTCGAGCGCTTCCTCAACCCCGAGCGCATCTCCATGCCGGACATCGACATGGACTTCGACGAGCGCCGGCGCGGCGAGATGATCCGCTACACCACGGAGAAGTACGGCGAGGACCGGATCGCCCAGATCATCACGTACTCCACGATCAAGGCGAAGGCCGCGATCAAGGACTCCGCGCGCGTGCTGTTCGGCCAGCCCGGCTACTCCGTGGCGGACCGGATCTCCAAGGCCATGCCGCCCGCCGTCATGGGCAAGGACATCCCGCTATCCGGCATCTTCGACCCGAGCCACAAGCGGTACGCCGAGGCCACCGAGGTCCGGGCGCTCTACGAGGCCGATGCCCAGGTCCGGGAGATCATCGACACCGCGCGGGGCCTCGAGGGCCTGAAGCGGCAGTGGGGCGTGCACGCCGCCGGCGTGATCATGTCCAGCAAGCCGCTGATCGACGTCATCCCGATCCAGCGCCGCGAGGCGGACGGCGCCATCATCACGCAGTTCGACATGGGCGTCTGCGAGACGCTCGGGCTGCTGAAGATGGACTTCCTCGGCCTGCGCAACCTCACGATCATCGACGACGCGCTGGAGAACATCGAGCTCAACGGCAAGCCGAAGCTCGAGATCGAGTCCGTCGAGCTGGACGACCCGAAGACCTACGACCTGCTCGCCCGGGGGGACACGCTCGGCGTGTTCCAACTGGACGGCGGGCCCATGCGGGACCTGCTCCGCCGGATGGCGCCCACGGAGTTCGACGACATCTCCGCCGTCGGCGCGCTCTACCGACCCGGTCCGATGGGTGCGAACGCGCACAACGACTACGCCGACCGCAAGAACGGACGGCAAGAGGTCACGCCGATCCACCCGGAGCTGGCCGAGCCCCTCAAGGACATCCTCGGCGAGACCTACGGCCTGATCGTCTACCAGGAACAGGTCATGGCGATCGCCCAGAAGCTCGCGGGCTACTCGCTCGGCAAGGCGGACCTGCTCCGCCGCGCCATGGGCAAGAAGAAGAAGGAGATCCTGGACAAGGAGTACGCCGGCTTCGCCCAGGGGATGAAGGACCACGGCTACTCCGAGGACGCGGTCAAGACCCTCTGGGACATCCTGCTGCCCTTCTCCGACTACGCCTTCAACCGCGCGCACTCCGCGGCGTACGGCGTCGTCTCCTACTGGACGGCCTACCTCAAGGCGAACTACCCGGCCGAGTACATGGCCGCGGTGCTCACGTCGGTCCGGGACGACAAGGACAAGGCCGCCGTCTACCTGGCCGAGTGCCGGCGGATGGGGATCAAGGTCCTCCCGCCGGACGTCAACGAGTCGGTCCGCAACTTCGCCCCGGTCGGGGACGACATCCGCTTCGGCCTCGGGGCGATCCGCAACGTCGGCTACAACGTGGTCGACGCGATCGTCGCGGCCCGCAGGGAGAAGGGCGACTTCACCGACTTCTCGGACTTCCTGCGCAAGGTCGACGCGGTGGTCTGCAACAAGAAGGTCATCGAGTCGCTGATCAAGGCGGGCGCGTTCGACTCGCTGGGCCACTCGCGCAAGGGCCTGCTGCTCGTCCACGCGGACGCGATCGACGCGATCATGAGCAGCAAGAAGGCCGCGTCGATGGGCCAGTTCGACCTGTTCGGCTCGCTCGACGGCAGCGGCGGCGAGGACGCCGACATCGGTGGGCTCTTCGACGTGAAGGTGCCCGAGGAGGAGTGGGATACCAAGCACAAGCTCGCCGTGGAGCGCGAGATGCTGGGGCTCTACGTCTCGGGCCACCCGCTCGACGGCGTCGAGCAGGCGCTCTCGGCCAAGGCCGACACCCCCATCCAGGCGATCCTGGAGGGCACGGTCGGCGAGGGTGCGCAGGTCACGGTCGGCGGCATCCTCACCAACGTCAACCGCCGGGTGAACAAGAACGGCGAGCCCTGGGCGTCGGCGCAGATCGAGGACCTCGCCGGTGGCATCGAGGTGCTGTTCTTCCCGCGGGCCTACCAGGTGGTGGGCGTCGACGTGGCGGAGGACGCGATCGTCCTGGTCAAGGCCCGGGTGAACAAGCGGGACGACCGGGTCTCGCTGATCGCCAACGACCTCGCCGTGCCCGAGCTGCAGGCCGCCGGGGAGGCGGGGCTGCCGGTGAAGGTCAGCCTGCGCACCGAGCTGTGCACCCCGGAGCGGGTCGCGCAGCTCAAGGAGGTGCTCACCCACCACCCGGGCACCTCCGAGGTGCACCTGTCGTTGGTCTACGGCAGCAAGATCACGCACTGGAAGCTCGCCGACACCCTCAAGGTCACCAACACCCCCGCGCTGATGGGCGACCTCAAGGCCCTCCTCGGCCCCGGCTGCCTGGGCTGACCCCGCCCGACCAGGCCCCCGACCACGCCACGGCCGGGTGCTCGACCCGCCCTGACCGGCACTGACCAGCACTGACCAGCTCTGACCAGCTCTGACCAGCACTGACCAGCACTGACCAGCAGGACGGCACTCTCGCTCACCAGGTACGAGCGAGAGCGCCGTTCGCCCGACGGGGGAGGGGTCAGGGCCTAGGCGGCCCGGCTCACCAGGGAACGCCAGTGCGCCTGGGCCTGGCGCTGCCAGCGCCGGTGCAGGGTGTCGAAGAGCGCCGCGGCGCGGGTGCCCGCCCACTCCGCGGGCAGCAGCTCGGCGGGGAGCTTCGGGTCGAGGAAGGGGAAGCGCCGCCAGGCGTGCACGAGCAGCACCTGGTGGGTGAGGACGTCGGCCGGGCCGGCGGGCACGGCGTCGCCGAACTCGGCGAGGAAGTCCTCGTACTCCCGCTCGACGGCGGCGAGGTCCCAGGCCTGCGCGACGACGTCGGCCTGCGCGCCGATGCGGCCGAAGGGGCCGACGAACGAGCTGGTCACGGCGCCGAGGCCGAGGTCGGCGACCACGTCGGCCACCTCGGCCTCCTTGCCCGCGTCGGGGGAGACCCACACCCCGGGGGCGGGGGAGCCCAGACCCGCCCAGGCCAGCCGGGTGCGCAGCCGGTGGCGCAGCTGGCGGCGGGACTCGGGGACGCTCACGAGCAGGACCAGCCAGCGCCCGTCCCACGTGGGGGCGGGGTTGCCGAAGGAGTAGATGCGCGCGGCACCGGCCGAGAGCAGGTCACGGCCGGCATCGGTCAGGGTCCAGCGCACCCGCCGCCCCGCGCGGTCCGAGCTGACCAGTCCCTCCGCCGCGGTGCGGGCCAGCGCCTGGCGCGCCGACTTGCTCTCCACGCCGAGCCCGCCGAGGACGTCGATCAGCACCTGGGTCCACACCGGCTCGTCCCGCGGCAGCACAAACTCGCCCAGCAGGGTCAGCAGCAGGGAGCGTGCACTGGTCTGGCCGAGGCCGCGGCGGCGGGACAGCACCGGGTGGGGGCCATCGAGATCCCCGGCGTCGGCGCCCCCCGGACCGACGTCCGTGCCGGCTTCGGCGGACATGGTCGGGTCAGGATAGTGCCCCGGCCCAGTCGGGACCTCGTCCCCACCGTGCTGTCGATCCCGTGACCACGCCGAGCTCATGTGGCCGACGGCAGGGGTGGCCGCCGTCGCGAGGGGGGCGTAACCCGGCGTCAACCCGTTGATCACCCGACCGGGTCGGCTGTGGCCCCGGCCACCATGATCCACACGATCGGGCCGGGATTCGCCGGAGAAGTGGACGCCGCGCGATGTGCAGCGCCGTGGGACCACCCGGAAGGACCGTTCTGCGGTGCGCGTGGCGGACCCGGTCACCGCCCGCCGGGCACGCGGGGTGATCGATTCAGAGATATCGGACGTTCCGGACAGTCAGGTCGGGAACCGGCCGGGCCCCTCCTCCGCTGTGATCGGTGGGCATACCGCCGCACGGCCGCACAGCCGCACTCGTGCGCCCCCCAGCCAGACCGACCCTGACCGGAGGACCCGACGTGCCGGACCAGACCTCGAGCGCCACCCCCGGCGGGCGCGCTCCCGACCGCTCCCCACAGCCCGCCGCTCCCCACCGGCCACGGTTCGACCCCCGTACGCTGCGCGCCGATCTCGGTGCCTCGCTGGTGGTGTTCCTGGTGGCCGTCCCGCTCTCCCTCGGCATCGCGCTCGCCTCGGGTGCGCCGATCATGGCCGGTCTCGTCGCCGCCGTCGTCGGCGGCGTCGTCGCCGGCCTGCTCGGCGGGTCGCCGCTGCAGGTCAGCGGGCCCGCCGCCGGCCTGACCGTGATCGTCGCCGGGCTCGTCGACCAGTTCGGGTGGCAGGTCACCACGCTGATCACGGCCGGCGCCGGCCTCCTGCAGCTCCTCTTCGGGCTCTCCCGGCTCGCCCGGTTCACCCAGGCCATCCCGCCCGCCGTCGTCCACGGCATGCTGGCCGGCATCGGCGTGACCATCGCGCTCGCCCAGCTGCACGTCGTCCTGGGCGGCACCGCGCAGACCGGCGCGCCGGCCAACCTCCGCGAGCTCCCGGCGCAGCTGGCGAACCTGCACGGCGGCGCGGTCGTCGTGGGACTCGCCGCGATCGCGGTCATGATCGTCTGGCCGCGGCTCCCCGGGCCGCAGAAGGCGGTGCCGGGCGCCCTCGTCGCGGTCGGTGCGGCCACCGCGCTGAGCCTCGCGCTGCCCGACGTCCCCCGCGTCGACCTGCCGGGCAACCTGATCGAGTCCGTCGCGCTGCCGGTGCTGCCCGACTCGGGGCTCTGGCCCGGCGTGCTCGGCGGCATGCTGACCGTCGCGCTGGTCGCGAGCGTCGAGAGCCTGCTCTCGGCCGTCGCCGTCGACCGGATGGCCCAGGACCGCGATGGCGGCGCCCGCGCCGCGCGCACGGACGCGGACCGCGAGCTGCTCGGCCAGGGCGCCGGCAACGCCGTCTCGGGCCTGCTCGGCGGCCTGCCCGTCACCGGCGTGATCGTGCGCAGCTCGGCCAACGTCCGCGCCGGGGCACGGACCCGCGCCTCCGCCGTCCTGCACGGCCTCTGGATCGCGCTGTTCGGCGTCGTGCTGGTCCCGATGATCGAGATGATCCCGCTGGCCGCGCTGTCCGGGCTGCTCGTGGTCGTGGGGCTGCAGCTGGTCAAGCCGGCCGACGTCCGCACCGCGCGGGCCCACGGCGAGCTGCTGGTCTACGTCGCGACCGTGCTCGGCGTGGTGTTCCTGAACCTCCTGGAGGGCGTGGCGATCGGGCTCGTCCTGGCCGGGCTGCTGATGGTGCGCCGCGCCGGCCGGGCCCGCGTGCGGGTGGAGGAGCCGACCGGCGGCGCCCCGCGGCGCGTCGTCGTCGAGGGCACGCTGAGCTTCCTCTCGGTGCCGGCCCTGTCCCGGGTGCTGAACGAGGTGCCCGGCGGCGAGCCGGTGCGCGTCGACCTCGTCGTCGACTACCTCGACCACACCGCCTACGACCACCTCGAGTCCTGGACGCGGCGGCACCGTGCCTCCGGCGGCCGGGTCGAGGTCAGCGAGCCCGCGAGCACGCGGATCGGCCCGCACCACGGCCGGTTCGCCACCTGGTCCCAGTGGCGCTCCGAGCACGCCGAGCACGCGCAGGAGGGCCCGAGCGCGCCGATGCTGGCCGGGGTCCGCGCCTACCATCGGGAGACCGCCGAGCACGTCCGGCCGACCTTCTCCGGGCTGGCCGCCGGGCAGAGCCCCTCCGGGCTGCTGCTGGCCTGCGCGGACTCGCGGGTGCTGCCGAACATGATCACCCACAGCGGGCCCGGCGACCTGTTCACCGTGCAGAACGTCGGCAACCTCGTCTCCGGCACGGGGGCGCTCGCCGCGGTGCAGTACGCGACCTCGGTGCTGCGCGTCCCGCTCGTCGCGGTGTGCGGGCACTCCGGGTGCGGGGCGATGCAGGGCCTGCTCGACGGCGTCCCCACCGACATGCCCGACGGGGCCCTGGGCGACTGGCTGCGCACCGGCCGGCCGAGCCTCGACGCGTGGCTGGCGGGGCACCCCGCGGGCCGGGCCGGGGCCGAGGCCGGGTTCGGGCAGCGCGACTGCCTGGCGATGGTCAACGTCGCGATGCAGCTCGACAGGCTGCGCGAGCTCGGCGTCGACGCCGAGCTGATGGGCCTGTTCTTCGACATCCGCACCGCCGACGTCCTCGTCTACGACGCCGCCGCCCAGGCGTTCCGGCCGCACGACCCGGTCGGTCCGGGAGCCGGCCCGGGAGCCGGGTCCGAGGCCGGAGCGCTGGGGGGATCGCGGGTGGGATCGCGACTGCCCGAGGCGCTGCGCGGGTAGGCGGAACATACGCCGACCCGGAGGAGTTGAGGTGGACATGGCGACGGTGGAACTGACGACCGACAACTTCAACGAGGTCGTGGCGGGCGACGGCACCGTGCTCGTCGACTTCTGGGCCTCCTGGTGCGGCCCGTGCCGGCAGTTCGCGCCGGTCTTCGACGAGGCGTCGGAGAAGCACCCCGACATCACCTTCGGCAAGGTCGACACGGAGGCCCAGACGCAGCTCGCGCAGGCCTTCGGCATCTCGTCGATCCCGACCCTGATGGCGGTGCGGGACGGCGTGGTGCTCTACGCGCAGCCCGGCGCGCTCCCGGCGTCGGCGCTCGAGGAGCTGATCGGCAAGGTCCGGGAGGTCGACATGCACCAGGTCAAGGCCGAGGTCGCCCGCCAGCAGCAGGAGCAGGCGGGCCAGGGGGACGCGCAGTAGGACGGGCCACCCGCCCACCCACGTCGAGCGCCGCAGGCCGGAAGGCCTGCGGCGCTCGCTGCGTCCGCCCCGACGACGAGCGAGCGGCGCTCTCGCTCGTGCCCGCTGGACGACGCTGAACGCCGCTGGACGACGGCGCCGGTCGTGCACCCTCCCGACCGGGTCACAGGGCGTCGGGCAGGTTCAGGGCGGGGAACCACGACCAGCCGAAGGTCGTGATCTCGGCGATCCGGTCGCCCTCCACCCGGAGGACGTCGAGCTTGAACGGGCGGAACACCGTGTCCCCGGGCCGCCGCAGGTAGCTCGCGGCGGCCGGCATGAGGTTGACGCCGGTGGGCAGCAGTCGCCAGTCGCCCTCGCGTTCCCCGCCGAACGCCCGCTCCAGCAGCGTCGCCAGCTGCGCGTGCCCCTCGAAGCAGTAGGGCGCGGGCGGCATGGTGACCCGGATGTCCTCGGCCGCCGCGGCGAGCGCGGCCGCGGCGTCCTGCCGTTCGTGGGCGTCGACGAACCGGGCGAGCAGCTCCCTCTCCGCCGGGCTCGGCTCGTGGGCGGACCAGTCCTCGCGGTGCGAGGGCAGGTGGGCCCGCAGCGTCTCCCGGGCCCGCTGCAGCGCGCTGTTCGCCGCGGCCACGCTCGTCCCGATCATCTCCGCGGTCTCCCGGGCGGACAGGCCCAGCACCTCGCGGGCCAGCAGCGCCGCCCGCTGCCGGGGCGGCAGGACCTGCAGGGCCACGAGGAACGCGAGCTCGATCGTCTCCCGGGCGACGACGAGCGCGTCGGGTTCTCCGTCGGTACTCGCCGGCTCGAGCAGGGTGTCCGGGTAGGGCGTCAGCCAGGACACCTCGCCCCCCGATGCCGGGCGGCGGGCCCGGGCGCGGGCGGCGTCGAGACAGACCGTGGTCGCGATCCGGTACAGCCAGGCCCGCAGGTGGGCACCGTCGAAGCCCTCCCGCCCACGCCAGGCCCGCAGGTAGGTCTCCTGGACGGCGTCCTCGGCGTCGGGCACCGACGCGAGCATGCGGTAGCAGTGCACGTGCAGCTCGCGCCGGTGCCGGGCGAAGCCGGCCTCCAGATCGGCCGTGCGCATCAGCGCTTCGGCGTCCGGATCTCCTGGAGCGCCCAGGAGTTGCCGTCGGGGTCGGCGAAGTACACGAAGGTGCCGTAGTCCACGTGCTCCGGGTGCACCCCGGCCGTCTGCACGCCGTCGACGAAGTGCTGCGGGCCGCTGTTCTCGATCCCGGCCGCCTCCAGCTCGGCGTGCGCCTTATCGATGTCCGTGACGACGAGGTGACAGCCCTGCAGGGAGCCCGGCTCCGCCCCGCCGCCGAGGCCGGTGCCGAAGACGATCGAGCAGGCCGAGCCGGGCGGGGTGACCTGGACGGCGCGGAAGTGCTCGTTCGGGTGGAAGTCGGAGTCGACGGGGAAGCCGAGCTTGCCGGCGTAGAACTCGTACGCGCGCTCGACGTCCGAGACCGGGACGACGACGACCTCGAGCCTGCAGTCCATGGTGGTTCCCTCCTGTGCGGTGGTGTCGTCACGTGGAACGGCCGCCACCCCGGATTCGCATCGGTGCACCGATGAGCTCGTCCCGGCGGGATCGCCCCCGAGACCGCCCCATGAGATCGCGTCGGTGGGATGCTGTCGACCATGGACTGGGGCAACCTGCTCAAGCAGGCCGTGGACGTCGGGATGAAGCTGATCGCCGAGGCGGACGAGCGCCCGGCGCGGCCCGCGCCGGAGGGCCACGGCGGGGTCCGGACCGCGCCGACCGCGGACCGGGCCCGTCGGGTCGTCTACGCCCCGGAGCTCGACGGCGCGGCGGACCCCGGCGAGATCGTGTGGACCTGGGTGCCCTTCGAGGAGGACGCGAGCCAGGGCAAGGACCGGCCGCTGCTCGTCGTCGGGCGGCAGGGCGGGGAGCTCCTCGGGCTGATGCTGTCCAGCCAGCACAAGCGCGAGGGCGACCCGGACTGGGTCGCGATCGGGTCCGGGGAATGGGACCGCGAGGGCCGCGAGTCCTTCATCCGGCTCGACCGGGTGCTCGAGGTCGGCGAGCACGACATCCGTCGCGAGGGGGCCGTGCTCGACCCGGCGCGCTTCGACCGGGTGGCCGACGAGCTGCGGAGCCGGTTCGGCTGGCGGTGAGCCTCGGCGGTCAGTTGGGGCCGAACGGCTCCGCGTAGGTGCTCATCGGCGTGGGCACCGCACGGAGCCGCTCCAACAGCCCGCGCTCCCGGGCGATGAGCAGCCGCACCATCCGCAGCCGCTCCACCGGGCAGGTCTGCTCGAGCAGCGCCTGCCGGTCCTCGAGCGGCAGCAGGCAGTCCGCCGCGAGCACGTGCGCGAGCTCGGCCGGGCCGACCTCCTGGGTGGGCTCGGACCAGTCGTCGTTCTTCCAGGCGGTGGCGCAGTAGGCGCGGTGCGCGGCGCGGGCGGCGCCGGCGAGCATCCGGGTCAGGTCGTCGGACTCCGAGGTCTGCTTGTCGTCCGGCACGAACTCCACCGAGCCGCAGAGGTAGGGCTTGGCACGGGTGTCGAGCTCGAGCAGGCGGAAGCGCCGGGCGCCCGAGGTCACGATGTCGTAGCGCCCGTCCGGGAGCCGCCGGACGTCGAGCAGCCGGGCGGTGCAGCCGACCGGGTACAGCGCGTCGAGGCCCTGGACGTCGGGGTCGTGCCCCTCCCGCACGGCGACGACGCCGAACTCCTTGTCCGGCACCGCGCCCGTCACGAGGTCGACGGTGAGCTGGCGGTAGCGCGGTTCGAAGATGTGCAGCGGCAGCGACGCCCCGGGCATCAGCACGGTGCCCAGGGGGAAGAGGGGGATCGTCGCGACCACGTGGTCACGGTACGGGCCGCACCGCCCCGTCGCCCGCCGAATCGCGGCTGCCCGGCGGGCGCAGCACCGCGGAGGCGTCCGTGACCCGCAGGGCCCGCTCGGTGAACCGGAACACCGCGGCAGGGCGCCCCCCGGCCGGCCCGGGCGGCGCGGTCTCGCCGGTGGCCGCCAGCACGTGCCGCCGGGTCAGCACCCGCTGCAGGTTGGTCGCCGAGACGGGGTGGCCGAGCGCGGCGACGTACAGCTCGCGCAGCGCGGAGATCGTGAACTCCCGCGGTGCCAGCGCGAACCCCAGGTTGGTGTAGGAGAGCTTGGCGCGCAGGCGGTCCCGCGCGTCGTGCACGATCTCGGCGTGGTCGAAGGCCGTGGGCGGCAGGTCGGCCACGGGGAACCAGGCGGTGTCCGCCGGCACCGCCGGGTCGGCGTCGGAGGGCACGAGCCCGAGGAACGCCGTGGCGACGAGCCGGATGCCGGGCACCCGCTCCGGCGCGCTGAACACCCCGAGCTGCTCGACGTGGGTGACCTCGCGGACGTCGACCTTCTCGGCGAGCTGGCGGCGCACCGACTCCTCGACGTCCTCGGTGTCCCCGAGCGTCCCGCCGGGCAGCGCCCAGCGCCCGCGGTCGGGCTCCTTGCCGCGCTGCCAGAGCAGCACCTGGAGGGCGTCCTCACGGACCTGCAGCACGGCCGCGAGCACCTCGTGGCCCGTGGGACGGGCGGGCATGCGCCGATCGTAGGACCCGCGCCGGAGATCCGGGCGAACCGTCCGTTCCGGGACGCAGAGGTTACGGGCAGGTGAGTTCCGGGTCACGCGGACGGTGTCCCCGGGGCGGGCGCGATGCTACGATCGCCGTGTTTTCGACCAACAGGCGAAAACATCCGAGGAGGACGAGCGATGACCGTGACGGCTGACGTGCAGGCGGGGCCCGACGTCCCGTACCCCGGCTGGGCCGACGAGGTGCGCGAGCTGGCGCAGCGCCGCGACGCGGTGCTGCTGGCGCACAACTACCAGCTGCCGGCGATCCAGGACGTGGCCGACCACGTGGGCGACTCCCTGGCGCTCTCCCGGATCGCCGCCGAGGTCGACGCCGGGACGATCGTGTTCTGCGGCGTGCACTTCATGGCGGAGACCGCGAAGATCCTCTCGCCGGACAAGACCGTGCTGATCCCGGACGCGCGGGCCGGCTGCTCGCTCGCCGACTCGATCACCGTCGACGAGCTGCGGGCCTGGAAGGCCGAGCACCCCGGCGCCGTGGTGGTCAGCTACGTGAACACCACCGCCGCGGTGAAGGCCGAGACCGACATCTGCTGCACCTCGTCGAACGCGGTCGAGGTCGTCGCCTCGATCCCCGAGGACCGCGAGGTGCTGTTCCTGCCCGACCAGTTCCTCGGCGCCCACGTCCGGCGCACCCTGGACCGGGCGAACATGCACGTCTGGGCGGGGGAGTGCCACGTCCACGCCGGCATCAACGGCGCCGAGCTCACCGCGCAGGCCGAGGCGCACCCCGACGCCGAGCTGTTCGTGCACCCGGAGTGCGGCTGCGCCACCTCGGCGCTCTACCTCGCCGGGTCCGGCACCGTGCCCGCGGACCGGGTCAAGATCCTCTCGACCGGCGGGATGGTCGACGCCGCCCGCGCGTCGCACGCGAAGTCGGTGCTGGTGGCGACCGAGGTCGGCATGCTGCACCAGCTCCGCCGGGCCGCGCCGGAGATCGACTTCCGCGCGGTGAACGACCGCGCGAGCTGCACCTACATGAAGATGATCACGCCGGAGGCGCTCCTGCGCAGCGTCCGCGAGGGCACCGACGAGGTGCACGTCGACCCGGAGCTGGCCGCCCGCGGGCGCGCCGCCGTCGAGCGGATGATCGCGATCGGCCGGCCGGGAGGTGGCGAGTGACGGGCTGGGAGGCGAGCGCGGACCTCGTCGTCGTCGGCAGCGGCGTCGCGGGGCTCACCGCCGCGCTCGACGCCGCGGCGGCCGGGCTGCGGGTGGTCGTGGTGACCAAGGACGCGGCCGACGCCGGCAGCACCCGCTGGGCGCAGGGCGGCGTCGCCGTCGTGCTCGGCGACGTGCCGGGCGACACCGTCGAGGCGCACGCGGCGGACACGCTCGCCGTCGGCGGCGGGTTGAACGACGCCGAGGCCGTCGCGGCGATCGTCGCCGGCGGTCCCGGCGCGGTCCGGCGGCTCCGGGAGCGCGGCGCGCTGTTCGACGCGCGCGGCCCCCGCCTGGACCGGACCCGCGAGGGCGGGCACTCCGCCTACCGCGTCGTGCACGCGGGCGGCGACGCGACCGGCGCGGAGATCGAGCGCGCCCTGGTCGAGGCCGCCCGCTCGCTGACCATCCTCACCGGGCACGTGGCCGTCGACGCGCTCAAGGACCCCGCAGGCCGCGTCGCCGGGCTCGCCGTGCTCGACGACGCCGGGCGGGCGGGTGTGCTGCGCACCCCCGCCGTCCTCCTGGCCACCGGCGGGTACGGGCAGCTCTACGCCAGCACCACGAACCCGGGGACCTCGACCGGGGACGGCGTGGCGCTGGCCCTGCGGGCCGGCGCCGCCGCGGCCGACCTGGAGTTCGTGCAGTTCCACCCCACCGTGCTCTACACCGGGCCCGCGGTCGGCCGCCGCCCGCTGGTCACCGAGGCGGTGCGCGGCGAGGGCGCGGTCCTGCGGGACCGGTCGGGCACCCGGTTCATGGTCGGCCGGCACCCGCTCGCCGACCTCGCCCCGCGCGACGTCGTGGCCGCCGAGATCACCCGGCGGATGGCCGAGACCGGCGCGGACTGCATGTACCTCGACGCCACCGGCCTGGAGGGCTTCGCCGCCCGCTTCCCCACCGTGTCCGCGTCGTGCCGCGAGGCGGGGATCGACCCGACCCGCGAGCCCATCCCCGTCACCCCGGCCGCGCACTACGCGTGCGGCGGTGTGGTCGCCGACATCGACGGCCGCACCGCGGTCCCCGGCCTCTACGCCGCGGGCGAGGTGGCCCGCACCGGACTGCACGGGGCGAACCGGCTCGCGTCGAACTCCCTGCTCGAGGGGCTCGTGGTGGGCGAGCGGGCGGTCCACGCGGTGGTCGAGGACCTGCACCTGCCGCGGACCGCGTCGGCCGAGCTGATCGCGCCGGCACCGGCCGTCGGCGTGGCCGACCGCGGGATCGTGCAGCGGGCGATGAGCGCCTTCGCCGCCATCGGGCGGGACGCGACGGGCCTGGCCACCGCGTCGGATCTCGTCGAACGGGCCACGCTGCTGGCCACCCCGCTCGACCGCGCCGGCGTGGAGGACGCGGCGCTGACCCTGCTCGCGCAGGCGATGCTCGCGGCCGCGGGCACCCGCCGGGAGAGCCGCGGATGCCACGTGCGCACGGACTTCCCCGAGCGCGACGACCTCTGGCAGAAGGAGTCCCTGCTCGTGACCCTGGACGAGACCGGCCGCCCGGTCGTCGGCACGGACGCCCTGGCGGGTGCGGCGTGAGCGCCGGCATCGCCGCCGGGGTCGGCGGGGCCACCGCGATCGGCGTGCCGGACCCCGAGGACCTGGCCCGCGTGGTGCGCACCGCGCTCGACGAGGACCTGCGCCACGGACCCGACGCCACCACCGCCGCGACGGTCCCGGCCGACGCCGTCGCCGTCGGGTCGTTCACCCCCCGCAGGGCGGGCGTGCTGTCCGGGGTCCCGGCCGCGAAGGCCGTGCTCGACCTCGTGGTGCCGGAGTGGGAGCTGCTCACCGAGCTGCCGGACGGGTCGCGGCTGACCCCGGGCGAGCCCGCGCTCGTCGTCCGGGCGCCGGTCCGGGCGCTGCTGACCGCCGAGCGCACCGCCCTCAACCTGCTCTGCCACCTGTCCGGGGTGGCGACCGCGACCGCTCAGTGGGTGGACGCCGTCGCGGGCACCCGGGCGCGGATCCGGGACACCCGCAAGACGCTGCCGGGGCTGCGGCTGCTGGAGAAGTACGCCGTGCGCTGCGGCGGCGGGGTGAACCACCGGCTCGGCCTCGGCGACGCCATCCTGATCAAGGACAACCACGTCGCCGCGGCGGGCTCGGTGTCCGCGGCGCTGCGGGCCGCGCGGGAGCGGGCGCCGGAGCTGCCCTGCGAGGTCGAGGTGGACTCGCTCGCGCAGCTCGACGAGGTGCTCGAGCTGGGCGCGGAGCTGGTGCTGCTGGACAACTTCACCCCGGAGCAGACGGCCCGGGCCGTGCGCCGTCGCGGTTCCCGCCCGACCCTGCTCGAGTCCAGCGGCGGGCTGGTCCTCGCGAACGCCCGGGAGTACGCCGAGACCGGGGTGGACTTCATCTCCGTCGGCGCCCTGACGCACTCGGTGACCGCGCTGGATCTCGGGCTCGACCTGTAGGGCCGATCGCGCGGCGGCCCGGCACGCTCCTCCCGGGCGGAGGTGGTCGCCGTGCGGACGCTCGTCACCTCGTGGCCGGGCTCCGGTCACCGGTGCCGGACGGAGGTCGCCGGGCGGCGCCCGGTCAGTAGGGGGCGAGCTCCAGGACGGGGCGGCCGGACCCGGCGGCGTCCCGGGCGAAGGCGGCGAGGTCGGAGAGGATCTCCCCGAGCGCGTCGGGTTCGTCGTGCGCGATGGCCTGCGACCAGGCGGCCATCACCGGCGGCGCCGTCCGCGGGGTCAGCTCGGCGAGCGCGGCCACGGCCGCCTCGGGCACCCGGGTCACGATCATGCCCACGTCGACCTCGACGGCGAGCAGCCCGGCCGGGCTGCGGGGGTCCGGCGGCCGTGCGTCGGTCAGGGCCGCGTAGAGCGCGGCCAGCTCGGCGCGGCGCAACGGGATCGACAGGTGCGGCCAGTCGTCGAAGGAGTGCTCGCCGGACGCCACCGAGGCCACCGCGTCGGCCTCGTGCTCACCGGCCAGGAACCAGTCGCTCACGATCTCGAGAACCTAGGCCAGCAGCTCGGCCGACAGCGGGGCGGGGAAGCGGACGGTGAACCGGACCTCGCCGAGCAGCGACTCCAGCGCGTGCGCGGCGGCGTCGACCTGCGCGCGGGCCTCGGCGCCGACGTCCGTGAGCAGCCGCAGCGCGATCGTCCCGTCCCTGCGCTGCACCCAGCCGCCCACGATCGTCCCGCCGACCCAGATCGTCGGGCCGCCGTTGCCGTTGCGGTCGAACAGCTGCGGGACGAGGGCCGGGTCCAGGTAGTGGTCGCGCTGCTTCCAGCCCATGGTCGTCGGGTCGAGGCCCGGGAGGAGGGCGACGGAGGGCTGCGGCTCCACCGGCTCGGTGTCGTCGGGAAGGTCGTCGGGCAGGACGTACCCGGCGTCGGTCTCGACGGCGTCCACGTCGGCGAGCGCGGCCTTCGTGGTCCCGACCGTCCAGCCCGCCCACCACTTGAGGTCGTCGCGGGTCGCCGGGCCGAAGGCGCGCAGGTAGGCGCGGGCGAGCCCGGCCGCGGCCTCGCGCCTGGGCAGCGGCTCGCCGAGCCCGCCGGGCACCCAGGCCTCGGCGGCGGCCCAGCGGTACTGCCCGTTGATCCACGTGCCGGTGGGACGGGCGCGCAGCACCTCGCCGTCGAACCCCATGACCAGCAGCACCCGGGAGTGCAACGACTGGGTGGTGGCCTCGATCGGGACCGGCGTGGTGAGCTCCGGCAACCGCAGCCCGATCTCGCGGGCGGGCAGCGGGCCCTCGGCGAGCAGCAGCTCCCGGATCCGGGCCCGCGCGCCGGCCACGGTGGCGTCGGGATCGGGGTAGCCGCCCGCGGTCAGCTGCTTGTGCAGGTTGCGGCGCTGCACCGCGGCGACGTCCACGGTCGCCGCGTGGTGGGCGAGCCGGGCGTGGTGCGGGCCGAACACCCACAGCGTGCGGCGCATGGCGTGGTGGCGGAGCAGGCTGCGGTCCTCGTAGAGCGCCCGCTCCACCGCGGCGAGGTCCGGGTGCGACATCCGGGCGGCGGCCGAGAGGTACACCGTCACGGGGTCCGTGGAGTGCAGCCCGACCAGGTCGTCGACGATCCGCGGGACGTCGTCCGTGCGGGTCGCGGGGGTCAGCCGGTGCCGGGCGACGAGCCGCGCGCGCCGCTGCGCGGCCGGGAGGGAGGGAAGCGCCACCCCCCGATTCTGCTGTGTGCGGGAAGTGCCGCCGGAGCACCACTCACCGCGCACGGGCGGCGGAGGCGCACGACGTACCCTGGACGCATGGTCCGCCCACTCCTGCGCCGCCTCGACCTGCGCCCCGAACCGCTGCCGCGACCCGCCGTGCTGCGGGGGATGCTGCCGCGCGCGGAGCTCGACGTCGACGCGGCGCTCGAGGCGGTCCGCCCGATCGTCGAGTCGGTGCGGGAGCGCGGCGTCGAGGCCGTGCTGGAGGTCACCGAGCGGTTCGACAAGGTCCGCCCGGCGTCGGTCCGGGTCCCGGTCGCCGAGCTGGAGAAGGCCCTCGCCGAGCTGGACCCGGCCGTGCGGGAGGCCCTCGAGACCTCGGTCGAGCGCGCCCGGACGGTGCACGAGGAGCAGCGGCGGGCCGACGTCGTCACCCGGGTCGTACCGGGCGGCACGGTGACCGAGCGGTTCGTGCCGGTCCGCCGGGTCGGGCTGTACGCGCCGGGTGGGCTGGCGGTCTACCCGTCCTCGGTGATCATGAACGTGGTCCCGGCGCAGGCCGCGGGCGTCGAGTCGCTGGTGGTGGCCTCGCCGCCGCAGGCGGAGAACGGCGGCCTCCCGCACCCGACGATCCTGGCCGCGGCCGCGCTGCTCGGCGTCGACGAGGTGTGGGCGGTCGGCGGCGCGCAGTGCGTCGCGCTGCTCGCCCACGGCGGCACCGACACGGACGGCGCCGACCTCGAGCCGGTCGACATGGTCACCGGCCCGGGCAACATCTACGTGACCGCCGCCAAGCGCCTGCTCCGCGGCCTGGTCGGGATCGACGCCGAGGCCGGCACCACCGAGATCGCGATCCTGGCCGACGGCGGGGCGGACCCCGTGCACGTCGCCGCGGACCTGATCTCGCAGGCCGAGCACGACCCGAAGGCGGCCTCCGTGCTGGTCACGACCTCGGACGAGCTGGCGGAGGCGGTCGACGCCGAGCTGGAGCGCCAGGTCGCCGCCACCAAGCACACCGAGCGCATCCGCACCGCGCTGTCCGGCCCGCAGTCCGGCACGATCCTGGTGCGGGACCTCGCCGACGGCGTCGCGGTGGTCGACGCCTACGCCGCCGAGCACCTCGAGATCCAGACCGCCGACGCCCGTGAGGTCGGCGCCAGGGTACGCAACGCCGGCGCGATCTTCATCGGCCCGTACGCGCCGGTCTCGCTCGGCGACTACTGCGCGGGCTCGAACCACGTGCTGCCCACCGGCGGCTGCGCGCGGCACTCGGGCGGGCTCTCCACGAGCACGTTCCTCCGCGGCGTGCACGTGGTCGAGTACACCGAGGAGGCGCTGCGGGAGGTGGCGGACCGGGTCGTCACGCTGGCGACCGCCGAGGACCTGCCCGCGCACGGCCAGGCCGTCACGGCGCGCTTCGATCGGGCGGGGTCCGGCCGGTGACCACTCCCGGGAACGAGGTCCGGCTGGAGGACCTGCCGCTGCGCGGGTCGTTGCGCGGCAGGTCCCCGTACGGCGCCCCGCAGCTCGACGTGGCCGTGCGGCTCAACACCAACGAGAACCCGTACCCGCCGCCCCCGGAGCTGGTCGCGGACGTCACGGCGGCGTGCGAGGCGGCGGCGCGGGACCTGCACCGCTACCCGGACCGGGACGCCCTCGCGCTGCGCGGGGACCTGGCGGCGTACCTGACCCGGCAGACCGGGGTGGAGCTCGGTGTCCCGAACGTCTGGGCGGCCAACGGCTCCAACGAGATCCTCCAGCAGGTCCTGCAGGCCTTCGGCGGGCCCGGCCGGACCGCGCTCGGGTTCGTGCCCAGCTACTCGATGCACCCGATCATCAGCTCGGGCACCCAGACCGAGTGGCTGGAGATCCCGCGGACCGCGGACTTCTCGGTGGACGTCGAGGCAGCGCAGCTCCTGCTCAAGGAGAAGGCGCCGGACGTCACGTTCCTGACCAGCCCGAACAACCCCACCGGGCAGTCGCTCGACCCGGCCGACCTCGCGCTGCTGATCGACGCCGCGCCCGGGATGGTCGTGGTCGACGAGGCGTACGCCGAGTTCTCCGCCCACCCCAGCGCGACCACGCTGCTGGCCACGCACGGGCACAAGCTGATCGTGTCGCGGACCATGAGCAAGGCGTTCGCGTTCGCCGGCGGCCGGCTGGGCTACCTCGCCGCCGCGCCGGCCGTCGTCGACGCGCTGCAGCTCGTCCGGCTGCCGTACCACCTGTCGGTGCTCACCCAGGCCGCGGCGCGGGCGGCGCTGCGGCACGCCGACGCCACCCTGGGCTCGGTCGCGCTGCTGGCCGCGGAGCGGGACCGGGTGGTGCCCGAGCTGCAGGCCCTGGGCCACGACTGCGTCCCCAGTGACGCCAACTTCGTGCTGTTCGGCCGGTTCGCCGACGCGCCGCGGGCGTGGCGGGCGTTCCTCGACCGCGGCGTGCTGATCCGGGACGTGGGCATCCCGGAGCGGCTGCGGGTCACGATCGGCACCCCCGAGGAGAACGACGCGTTCCTGGCCGCCGCCGCGGCCGTCGCGGAGGCGGAGCTCGCGGAGCCGACCGTCGGCGCGGAGGCGGAGCTCGCGGAGCCGACCATCGGTCCAGTGAAGGAGTTGTCGTGAGTCGGATCGGCCGCGTCGAGCGGGTCACCAAGGAGTCGAAGGTCCTCGTCGAGATCGACCTCGACGGCACCGGGCGGACGAACGTCTCCACCGGCGTCCCGTTCTTCGACCACATGCTCGACGCGCTGGGCAAGCACGGCGCGTTCGACCTCACCGTGCAGGCCGAGGGCGACGTCCACCTCGACGCGCACCACACCGTCGAGGACACCGCGATCGTGCTCGGCCAGGCCCTGCGCCAGGCGCTGGGGGACAAGAAGGGCATCCGCCGCTTCGGCGACGCCTGGATCCCGATGGACGAGGCGCTCGCGCACGCGGTCGTCGACGTCTCCGGCCGCCCCTACACCGTGCACTCCGGCGAGCCGGAGGTCATGCAGGGCTTCGTGGTCGGCGGGCACTACCCGACGGTGCTCAACCGGCACGTGTTCGAGTCGCTGGCCTTCCACGGCCACCTCGCGCTGCACGTCCGGGTGCTCGACGGCCGCGACCCGCACCACATCACGGAGGCCGAGTTCAAGGCGATCGCCCGCGCGCTGCGCGCCGCCACCGAGCCCGACGAGCGGATCACCGGCATCGCGTCCACCAAGGGCACCCTCTAGGACCTGCNGCCGCCGAATGCACGAACGGCACCCTCGCTCCTCCCTGGCGAGCGAGAGTGCCGTTCGCTCACGGGGTCAGCAGGCGGTCGAGGAGGTCGGCGAGCGGGCCGGGGTGGACCTGGGCGCCGAGGTGTGTCGTGTCGAGGGTGTGGACGTCGAACGGGTTGTCCGGGGTGAGCGCGTCCGCCTCGGCGATGTACCGGTCCTGCAGCGCCGGTGGCATCGCGCGGTCCTGGGCGAGCCGCACGTAGGTGCGCGGGATCGTGCCCCAGGTGGCGGCGTCGGCGCGGACGAGCTTCTCGTCGATCCGCAGGCTCTCGTCCGGGTCCTGCAGGTGCAGGTAGGCGAGCAGCTCGTCCCGGGTGCCGTCGGCCAGCAGCGCGGCCTGCGCGCGGTCGAGGAGCTCCGGGTCGGCCGTGCGCCAGTTCATCCGGATGGCGCCGACGGTCGCCGGATCCGCCACGGCCAGGGCGAACAGGGTGCCGAGCAGGCTGTCGGCCATCTCCGGTCCCGCGTCGTACTCCTCGAGGCCCGCCGCGACCGGGCAGTGCGCCGACACGTAGACGAGCCGGTCCACCAGCTCGGGGGCGGCGTTCCCGACGGCGTTCAGGGTCAGCCCGCCCCGGCTGGTCCCGACCAGCACCGTCGGCCCGTGCTCCCGGGCGCGGCGCAGCACCTCGACGACGGCGGCGACGTCGTCCGCCGTGCCGATGTCCCGCATCCCGCTGGGCTCGGTGGCCAGCGCGGCCGGGTCCTGCGGGCCGAGGTAGCCGCGGGGGAGGCGGGCGTCGAAGCCGTGCCCGGGCAGGTCGACGGCGAGGGCCCGGTGCCCGCGCAGCGCGAGCTCGCGGAGGGTCGGGGTCCAGCTGGCGGCGTTGCAGCCCATGCCGTGCACGAGCACGACGGTCGGATCACTCACGCGGTGCAGTCTGCCGGGGCGGGCGCGACGCGCGCACCGGCCCGCGCTGGAACCTCGTGCCCGGAGCCAGCAGGATGGGGGTGGTGGACGCCCGTCACCTCCGCTACTTCCTGGCCGTGGTCGACCACGGCGGGTTCCACCGGGCGGCCGAGGCCCTGTCGGTGGGGCAGCCCACGCTCACCCAAGCGGTCGCGGCGCTCGAGCGGGAGCTGCACACCACGCTGTTCCACCACGTCGGGGCGGACGTCGTGCTCACCGAGGCCGGCCGCGCGCTCGTCGGCCCCGCCCGCGAGGTCGGGCACGGGCTGGAGCTGGCCCGGGCCTCGGTCGAGGCCGTCGAGGGGCTGCGGGCCGGGCGGGTGGAGATCGTCGCGACCCCCTCGCAGGCGGTGTCGCCGCTGGCCGGGACCATCGCGCGGTTCTGCGCCGCCTACCCGCAGGTGCGGGTGGTGGTGCGGGCCGCGTTCACCGCCGACGAGGTCGTCGCGGCCGTGTGCTCCGGGGCCACCGAGCTCGGCCTGCTCGCCAGCGCGCGTCCCGTCCACGCCACCGGGCTCGACCTGCACCCCGTCGCCCGGCAGCGGTTCGTGCTGGTGGCCCCCCCGGACGCCACGCTCGAGGGGCCGGTGCGGGGCGAGCAGCTCGCGGGGCACCGGTTGATCGCCGGGCCGCCGGGCACCGCCATGCGGTCGGTGGTCGACGGGCTCGCGCGGCACGGCGCGACGCTCGCGGCGGAGTGCGAGCACCGGGAGGCGATCCTGCCGCTGGTCCTCGGCGGGGTCGGGCTCGCCGTGCTGCCGGACTCGTGGCGCGAGCTGGCGGAGCGGGCCGGCGCCCGTGTCGTCGAGCTGGAACCGCCCGCCCAGCTGGACATCGCCTACGTCAGCCGCACCGGCGCCGTCACCGCGGCCGCCCGCGCCTTCCTGGACCAGGCGACCCCGCGGACGCGCCCTCCCGGGCCCGTCGACGCCTGCTGACCCGGCCGGGCGCCGCCGCGCCGGTCCGTACACTGGACGGCGTGTCGCGGATCGTCGTGCTGGACTACGGATCGGGGAACCTGCGATCGGCCGAGCGCGCGCTGCGGCGGGTCGGGGCGGACGTCACCGTCACCTCCGACTTCGACGCCGCCTGCGCGGCCGACGGGCTGGTCGTCCCCGGCGTGGGGGCCTTCGCGCACTGCATGGAGGGCCTCCACGCGGTGCGGGGGCCGCAGATCATCGATCGCCGGCTGGCCGGCGGGCGCCCCGTGCTGGGTATCTGCGTCGGCATGCAGGTGATGTTCGACCGCGGCGTGGAGTTCGGCGTGGAGGCGGACGGCTGCGGGGAGTGGCCGGGCACCGTCGAGCGGCTCAAGGCGGACGTGCTGCCGCACATGGGCTGGAACACCGTGCGCGCCCCCGCCGGGTCGACGCTGTTCAACGGCCTCGACGCCGACACCCGCTTCTACTTCGTGCACTCCTTCGCCGCCCGCCGCTGGGAGCTGGAGGAGTCGCACGCGATTAGGCCGCCGCTGGTCACCTGGGCGCACCACGGCGAGGACTTCGTGGCCGCCGTGGAGAACGGGGCGCTCGCCGCCACCCAGTTCCACCCGGAGAAGTCCGGGGACGCGGGCGCCCAGGTGCTCGCGAACTGGCTGCGCGACGTCGTCGGCTGAGCAGGCCCGCGGAGCCGCGAGTCCGCGGTCGGTAGGCTCGACGGGTGAGTTTCACCCTTCTCCCCGCTGTGGACGTCGCCGACGGGCAGGCCGTGCGCCTGGTCCAGGGCGAGGCCGGCACCGAGACCTCCTACGGCGCGCCGCGCGAGGCCGCGCTGAAGTGGCAGGAGGACGGCGCCGAGTGGATCCATCTCGTCGACCTCGACGCGGCGTTCGGCAAGGGCTCCAACGCCGAGCTGCTGGCCGCCGTCGTCGGTGAGCTGGACGTCAAGGTGGAGCTGTCCGGCGGGATCCGGGACGACGAGTCGCTGGCCCGCGCCCTGTCCACCGGCTGCGCCCGGGTCAACCTCGGCACCGCCGCGCTGGAGGACCCGGAGTGGTGCGCGAAGGTCTGCGCGGAGCACGGCGAGAAGATCGCCGTCGGGCTCGACGTGAAGATCAAGGACGGGCAGCACCGGCTCGCGGCCCGCGGCTGGACCCAGGACGGCGGCGACCTCTGGGAGACCCTGGCCCGCATGGACCGCGACGGGGTGTCGCGGTACATCGTCACGGACGTCTCCAAGGACGGGACGCTGCAGGGGCCGAACGTCGAGCTGCTGAAGCAGGTCGCGGCGAAGACCCCCGCCCCGGTGATCGCGTCCGGGGGGATCTCCGAGATCGAGGACCTGGTGGCGCTCGCCGAGACCGGGGTGATCGAGGGCTCGATCGTCGGCAAGGCGCTCTACGCCGGGCGGTTCACCCTGCGCGAGGCCCTGGCGGCGGTGCGCTAGTGGGCGTCGCGGTCCGCGTCATCCCCTGCCTGGACGTCGACGCCGGGCGGGTGGTGAAGGGCGTCAACTTCAAGGAGCTGCGCGACGCCGGCGACCCGGTCGAGATGGCGGCGGTCTACGACGCCGAGGGCGCCGACGAGCTCACGTTCCTCGACGTCACGGCCTCGTCGGCGGAGCGCGCGACGATGGTCGACGTCGTCCGCCGCACCGCGGAGCAGGTCTTCATCCCGCTGACCGTCGGCGGCGGCATCCGCACGCCCGACGACGTCGACCGGATGCTGCGCGCGGGCGCGGACAAGGTCTCGGTGAACACCGCGGCGATCGCCCGGCCCGAGCTGCTGCGCGAGATGGCGCGGCGGTTCGGCTCGCAGTGCATCGTGCTGTCGGTCGACGCGCGGCGCGTGCCTCAGGACGGCACCGCCGGGCCGCCCACGCCGTCGACCTTCGAGGTCACCACGCACGGCGGCCGCACGGGCACCGGGATCGACGCCGTCGAGTGGGCCGCCCGCGGCCAGGAGCTCGGCGTCGGCGAGATCCTGCTCAACTCGATGGACGCCGACGGCACCCGCGCCGGGTTCGACCTCGAGCTGATCGAGAAGGTGCGTCGCGTGGTGGACGTGCCGGTGATCGCGTCGGGCGGGGCGGGCGCCTTGGAGCACTTCCCGCCGGCGATCCGCGCGGGCGCGGACGCGGTGCTCGCGGCCAGCGTGTTCCACTTCGGGCAGCTGCGGATCGGCGAGGTCAAGGACGTGCTGCGCGCCGAGCACGTGGAGATCCGGTGAGCGGGCTCGCGAGCGAGCCCTCCGCGGGGCGCCGGGTGCCGGAGTCCGGGCTCGACCCGGCGGTCGCACAGCGGCTCAAGCGCACCACGGACGGGCTGGTGTGCGCGGTCGTCCAGCAGCGGGGCACCAAGGAGGTGCTCATGGTCGCGTGGATGGACGACGAGGCGCTGCACCGCACCCTCACCACGCGCCGCGGCACGTACTGGTCGCGCTCCCGGCAGGACTACTGGGTCAAGGGCGAGACGTCCGGGCACGTCCAGCACGTGCACGAGGTCCGGCTGGACTGCGACGGCGACACCCTGCTCGTCGTCGTCGACCAGGAGGGCGCGGCCTGCCACACCGGCGACCACACCTGCTTCGACTCCGACCGTCTGCTCTGACCCGCCCTCGCGGAGGGAACGGCGCTCTCGTGCACACCTGGAGCGCCGGTACCGCTCGCTCCTTCGGGGGGTGATGCTCGGGCGTTCAGGCGGACATCACCCAGCGGATGCCGCGCGTGACGCCCTCGCCGGCGAGCCGGACGACGGTGGCCTCCGCGACGGGCAGGTAGGGCAGCCGCAGCGGGCCGCGGGCCCACCGGGGCAGCAGCCCGACGGCGGCCGCCGCGAGCAGCGCGTAGGGCGCCCGGGCGGGTAGCGCGAGCGGCGGGTTCAGCAGCAGGAACCGGGCGGTGGACCGCGCCTCCGGCGTCCCGCGCAGCTCCGGCCGGAACGCCCGGATGCGGGCCGCGAGCGCCGCCTCGGTCTCCGGCGGGTCGACGACGCCGAGCTCGCGCGCCACCCGCGCGGTGTCGGCCACGTAGCCGTCCCGGCCCTCCTGGTCCAGCGGCTGCGACCCGTACCGCTGGTGGGCCCGCAGGAAGCTGTCGATCTCGGCGATGTGCACCCACTCCAGCAGGTGCGGGTCACCGGCGGAGTAGGGCCGGCCGTCGGGTGCGACGCCCCGGACCCGGGCGTGCACCGCCTTGATCCGCTCGATCGTGGCGCGCGCCTCGGCGTCGGGTCCGAAGGTCGTCGCGGCGAGGAAGTAGCTGGTGCGGGCGAGGCGGCCCCACGGGTCGCCGCGGTAGCCCGAGTGCCCCGCCACACCGGCCATGGCCAACGGGTGCAACGACTGCAGCAGCAGTGCCCGCAGCCCGCCGACGAACATCGACGCGTCGCCGTGCACCCGCCGGATCGGGCGGTCCTCGGCGAACCAGCGGGGGCCGGGGGCGGAGTGGATCCGCGCGCGCCGGTCCGGCCCCTCGTCGCCCGCGACCTTCTGGAAGACGTCCGCGCCGAGCCGCGCCCGCAGGCCCGCGACCCGGTCCGCGAGGGCGCCGGACACGTCCCTGAGCCCCGGAACCTGCAGATCCACCACGAGATCCATCATGCGGCCCCGGCGCGGACCCGGCCACCCGATCGCGGCCTGGGTGGCACACCGGAGCGCCGGGTGGCGCCGCCGTGGGATCGAGGCACCGTACCCGAGCCGCACCGCTGTGCCGCTCGCCGATCGGCGTGCGGGCGGGGCCTCCCGCCGTGCCTCATGATCGCCGTTCGTGGCTCCAGACGGACGGAAATCGACCTTTCCGCTCCACGACCGACGATCACCGTCCCCGGCTGCTGGTGCGGCCTCGAGGCGCGCTGTACCCGTGCACCACGGACGACGCCGGCGAGCTGGTCGGCCGCGGTCGGCGCATGATCGTCGTTCGTGGTCGCCGAGGGCCGGAAACCGGCCTTCCGGGTCCACAGGCAATGATCATGGTCTCGGCCCGGGGGTGAGGCCTCGGGGAGCGAGCCGTACACGCTCGCGGATCGGCGGGTCCCGCCCACCGCAGGCTCCCCGACCGACGCGCCGCCCGCTCACCCCGGCCCGCCCGACCCCGGCCCCCTCACCCCGGCCCGCCCGACCCCGGCCCCCTCACCCCGGCCCGCCCAACCCCGACCCGCTCACCGCGACCCCCTCACTCCGGCCCGCTCACCCCGACCCGGCGGGCAGCGGCCCGGTGAGGTAGTGCTGCAGCGTGGGCCCGATCGTCGCGACCACCGTGGCATGGTCCGCCGAGGCCAACGGCTCGAGCTGCACGACGTAGCGGATCATGCCGAGCCCGATGACCTGCGAGGCGACCAGCGCCGCCCGCTCCTCGACCCGGTCCGGCGCCACCCGCCCGACGACCGGCCCGATGACCACCCGGACGATGAACTCGCGCATCATCCGCGCCGCCGCGGGATGCCCGGCCACGCTGCGGACCAGCGTCACCAGCGTGCCGCCCGAGGCGGAGTCCCACACCCGCAGGAAGGTCGCGACGATCCGCTCGCCGACCCGTTCGGGGTCCCCGGGCACGACCGTCTCGACGAGCACCCCCGGGTCGACCGGCACGTCGAGCGACGCCGTGAACAGCTGCGCCTTGCCCCCGAACCAGTGGTTGACCATGGCCGCGTCGACGCCGGCCCGCTCGGCGATCCGGCGGACGGTGGCCCCGTCGTAGCCCCGCTCGGCGAACTCGACGCGCGCGGCCGTCAGCAGGGCGGCCCGGGTGTCCTCACCGGTGGTGCGGCGGCCGCGCCGGCGCGGTTCGCGGGTGGTCACGGGCCCATCTTCACCCGCCCCGTCGTCGCCTCATCCACCCGGCGCGGGAGAATGGGTCCGTGACCGCAGCCACCACGACCCCCACCGCATCTCCCGCCGCGCTGGGAGCGGTCAGCCCGACGCGCGAGGAGTTCCGCGCCCTGGCCGAGAACCACCGGGTGATCCCGGTGACCCGCCGGCTGCTGGCGGACGACGAGACGCCCGTCGGCGTCTACCGCAAGCTCGCCGCGCCGGACGGCCGGGCCCGCCCCGGCACCTTCCTCTTCGAGTCCGCGGAGAACGGGCGGTCCTGGTCGCGCTGGTCCTTCGTCGGCGCCCGCTCCGCCGCCTCGCTGACCACGGTCGACGGGCGGATCCGCTGGACCGGCGAGGTCCCCGACCACCTGCCGACCGAGGGTGACGTGCTGGCGGCGGTCCGCGGCGTGGTCGAGGAGCTGCACAGCGAGCCGCTGCCCGGTATGCCCCCGCTGACCGGCGGTCTCGTCGGGTACCTGGGCTACGACATCGTCCGCCGGATCGAGCGGATCGGCAGCGAGGAGAACCCGCCGGTCGACGACCTGCGGCTGCCCGAGCTGGTCCTGCTGCTGGCCACCGACCTCGCCGCGGTGGACCACCACGAGGGCACGATCACGCTGATCGCCAACGCGATCAACTGGGACGACTCGGACGAGCGCGTCGACGAGGCCTACGACGACGCGGTGGCCCGGCTCGACCGGATGACCGCCGAGCTGGCCGCGCCCGCGCCGTCGACCGTGGCCGTGTTCGCCCCCACCGAGCCGCGCTTCGAGCGCAAGCGCAGCCAGGCCGAGCACTTCGCCGCCGTCGAGGTCGCGAAGGAGCAGATCCGGGCGGGGGAGTGCTTCCAGATCGTGGTGTCGCAGCGGTTCGAGATGGACTGCGCGGCGGACCCGCTGGACGTCTACCGCGTGCTGCGCACGACCAACCCCAGCCCGTACATGTACCTGCTCAACCTCGAGGACGCGTCCGGCGGCAGCCCGTTCACGATCGTCGGGTCGAGCCCGGAGGCGCTGGTCACCGTGGCGGACGGGCAGGCCACCACGCACCCGATCGCCGGGACGCGCTGGCGGGGCGCCACGGAGGAGGAGGACGAGCTGCTGGAGAAGGACCTCCGGCACGACGAGAAGGAGCGCTCCGAGCACGTCATGCTCGTCGACCTCGGGCGCAACGACCTGGGCCGGGTCTGCGAGCCGGGCACGGTGAAGGTGCGCAACTTCTTCTCGGTCGAGCGCTACAGCCACGTCATGCACCTGGTCTCCACGGTCACCGGGACCCTGCGCGCGGACCGGAACGCGGTCGACGCCGTGCTGTCCTGCTTCCCGGCCGGCACCCTGTCCGGCGCGCCGAAGGTCCGGGCCATGCAGGTGATCGACGAGCTGGAGCCCACCCGCCGCGGCCTCTACGGCGGGATCGTCGGGTACCTCGACTTCGCCGGCAACGCCGACACCGCGATCGCCATCCGGACCGCGCTGATCCGGGAGGGGCGGGCGTACGTGCAGGCCGGCGGCGGGATCGTCGCCGACTCCGACCCGCAGGCCGAGGACACCGAGTGCCTGAACAAGGCCCGGGCGGTGCTGTCCGCGGTCGCGACCGCGGCCACCCTGGGCCGCTTCGACGGGCATGCCTGACACCGCCGCACCCGCCCGCCGCGGCCGCCTGTTCCTCCTGACGGCCGCGCTGCTGCTGCTCGGGGCACTCGGCCTGTGGGGCACGACCCGGCTCGACTGGGCGTCCACCCGGGTCGAGGTGGCCGGGCACGGCGCGACCGGGGCGGTGCCGATCGCGGCGTCCGGCGCGCAGCTCGCCCCGGCGCTGATCGGGCTGGCCGCGCTGGCGGTCGCCGCGGTGGCCGCGGCGATCGCCGTGTCGGGCGTCGTCCGGCGGGTCCTCGGCGTGATCGTGGCGCTCGCGGGCGCGTACGGCGTGTACACGGCGCTCGCGGGCTGGCTGCGCCCGCCGGCGGCCACCGAGCTCCCGTCGCTCGTGGGGAGCGCGGCGGCGGGGGCCACCACCGCCCCCGGTGCCACGGTGGCGACCACCGCCGCCCCGCTGCTCGGCGTGCTCGGCGGGCTGCTC
>NZ_JBHSQK010000040.1:0-47703 GCF_042658055.1 Pseudonocardia lutea | reverse complement strand
GTGCTCCTCGCGGCGGACCGGCGGCTGCCGCGGATGAGCGCGCGGTACGACGCCCCCGGCGCGCCCCGCCGGCCGGCGGATCCCGAGCGGGCGGCCTGGGACGAGCTCGACTCCGGTGTCGACCCGACCACGGAGGGTGCGTTCGCGCGGGAGCGTGGGCCGGACGGCGGCCCCCGCCCCGGCCGCCCGGACGGCACGGAATAACATGCGGATAACGCCTGGTAGGCCCGAACCCGGAAGGGGAGTGCGCCCCGTGGGCGAGCACGGTGACGTGAGTGCGGGAGTCCGGCCCAGCGTGCTGGACTCCATCGTGGAGGGTGTCCGGGAGGACCTCGCGGCCCGGGAGGCCGCGGTGGACTTCGCGGAGATCAAACGGCGGGCCGCCGCGGCGGCGCCGCCGAAGGACGTGCTGGCCGCGTTGCACGAGCCCGGGGTCGGGGTGATCGCCGAGGTCAAGCGGCGCAGCCCGTCCAAGGGCGCGCTGGCGACGATCCCGGACCCGGCCGTCCTGGCGAAGTCCTACGCCGAGAACGGCGCGCGCGTGATCAGCGTGCTCACCGAGCAGCGCCGCTTCGGCGGCAGCCTCGACGACCTGGCCGCCGTGCGCGCCGCCGTGGACGTCTGCGTGCTGCGCAAGGACTTCGTCGTCACGCCCTACCAGGTGCACGAGGCGCGGGCGTACGGCGCCGACCTGGTGCTGCTGATCGTGGCGGCGCTGGAGCAGCCGGTGCTGGTGTCGCTGCTCGACCGGGTGGAGTCCCTCGGGATGACCGCGCTGGTCGAGGTGCACACCGAGGAGGAGGCCGACCGCGCCCTCGAGGCCGGGGCGAAGGTCATCGGCGTCAACGCGCGGGACCTCAAGACCCTCGACGTCGACCTCGGCGTGTTCGGGCGGCTGGCTCCCGGCCTGCCCAACGACGTGCTGCGCGTGGCCGAGTCCGGGGTGCGCGGCCCGGGCGACCTGCTCACCTACGCGGGCTGGGGTGCCGACGCGGTGCTGGTCGGCGAGGGCCTCGTGACCAGCGGGGATCCGGGCGCGGCGGTGCGGGCCCTGGTGGCTGCGGGCTTCCACCCGTCGTGCAGCAGAATGGTGCGGTGAGTTCCTCCACCAGCGTCCGGGCGAGCAGCCAGGTCACGGCCAGTCAGGGCATCGAGACCCCGTCGGGCCACGAGCCCGACGAGCGCGGCCACTTCGGCCGCTTCGGCGGTCGATGGGTGCCGGAGGCGCTGGTCGCCGCGCTCGACGAGCTGGAGACGGCCTACGAGAAGGCCCGGCACGACCCGGAGTTCCTCGCCGAGCTGGACCGGCTGCACCGTGACTACACCGGGCGGCCGTCCCCGCTCACGGACGTGCCCAAGCTGTCCCGGCACGCCGGCGGGGCGCGGATCCTGCTCAAGCGCGAGGACCTGAACCACACCGGGTCCCACAAGATCAACAACGTCCTCGGCCAGGCGCTGCTCACCAAGCGGATGGGCAAGGAGCGGGTCATCGCGGAGACCGGGGCGGGCCAGCACGGCGTCGCCACGGCCACCGCGTGCGCGCTGCTCGACCTCGAGTGCGTGGTCTACATGGGCGAGGTCGACACCCGCCGGCAGGCGCTCAACGTCGCGCGGATGCGGCTGCTCGGCGCGACCGTGATCCCGGTGAAGACCGGTTCGCGCACGCTGAAGGACGCGATCAACGAGGCGCTGCGGGACTGGGTCACGAACGTCGACAGCACCCACTACCTGCTCGGCACGGTCGCCGGCCCGCACCCGTTCCCGCAGATGGTGCGGGACTTCCACCGGGTCATCGGGCTGGAGGCGCGCGCCCAGGTGCGCGAGCGCACCGGCAGGCTGCCCACCGCGGTCGCCGCCTGCGTGGGCGGCGGGTCGAACGCGATCGGCATCTTCCACGCCTTCCTCGACGACC
Organism: Pseudonocardia lutea; assembly: GCF_042658055.1. NCBI lineage: Bacteria > Bacillati > Actinomycetota > Actinomycetes > Pseudonocardiales > Pseudonocardiaceae > Pseudonocardia > Pseudonocardia lutea. The sequence goes on along the minus strand of NZ_JBHSQK010000040.1, from coordinate 45,791 downwards.
CGGGCGTCCGGCTCGTCGGGTTCGAGCCCGGTGGCGACGGCGTGGAGACCGGCCGGCACGGGGCGACCCTGTCCGAGGGCTCGCCGGGGGCGCTGCACGGTGCCTTCTCGTACCTGCTGCAGGACGAGGACGGGCAGACCGCGGAGTCGTACTCGATCTCGGCGGGCCTGGACTACCCGGGTGTCGGGCCGGAGCACGCGCTGCTCAAGGACCTCGGCCGCGCCGAGTACCAGCCGGTGACGGACGCGGAGGCGATGGAGGCGTTCGCGCTGCTCTGCCGCACCGAGGGCATCATCCCCGCCATCGAGTCCGCGCACGCCGTGGCCGGCGCGCTGCGGCTCGGCAAGGAGCTGGGGCCGGACGCGGTCATCCTGGTCAACCTGTCGGGGCGCGGCGACAAGGACGTCGACACCGCCGCGAAGTGGTTCGGGATGATCGGGCAGGACGAGAGCGCCGAGTCGGCCGACGGCACCGCCATCGCCGAGGGCGCCACGCAGGAGCGGTCCGGGTCGTTCGCCGACCCGGGCAGCGAGACCGAGGGGATCCAGGCGTGAGCGAGCAGGCGAGCCAGGGGCGGAGCGTCGCCGACGTGTTCGCCCGGTGCCGGGCCGAGGGCCGCGGCGCCCTGGTGGGCTACCTGCCCGCCGGCTACCCGACGGTCGACGGCGCGGTGGAGCTGCTCACCGCGATGAGCGAGGGCGGCTGCGACCTGCTCGAGGTCGGCGTGCCGTACTCGGACCCGGTGATGGACGGGCCGACCATCCAGGCCGCCGCGGACACCGCCCTGCGCAACGGCTTCCGCCTGCGGGACGTGTTCGGCACGGTCGAGCGGGTCACCGCCGCCGGCGGCAACTGCGTGGTGATGACCTACTTCAACCCCGTGCTGCGCTACGGTGTCGACCGCTTCGCCGCGGACCTCGCGGCCGCCGGCGGTCTCGGCGTGATCACCCCGGACCTGATCCCGGACGAGGCCGACGAGTGGTTCGCCGCGTCGGCCGAGTACGGGCTGTCCCGGATCTTCCTGGTCTCGCCCTCGTCCACGGACGAGCGGATCGCCTCGACCGCGGCCGCCTCGAGCGGCTTCGTCTACGCCACCTCGATCATGGGCGTCACGGGCGCGCGGGACTCGGTGCACTCGGCCGCGGGCGAGATCGTCGCCCGGACCCGCCCGCACACCTCGCTGCCGATCGGCGTCGGGCTCGGGGTGCGCAACGGCGACCAGGCCGCCGAGATCGCGGGCTTCGCCGACGGCGTGATCGTCGGCTCGGCGTTCGTCAGCGCCGCCGAGCAGGGCGGGCCCGACGCGGTCCGCGACCTCGCCCGGGAGCTCGCCGCCGGCGTCGCCCGGGCGGGCCTGCCGCAACCGGCCTGACCCGGACGGGGCACGGCCGGGAGGTGGGGCGGCCGGGCGTCGGCCCGCCCGCGCTACGGTGGCGGCGTGAGCGCCCTCGCGAGCAGCACCGTGCTGGCCTACCTCCCCAGCCCGGACCGCGGCGTCTGGTACCTCGGGCCGATCCCGATCCGCGCCTACGCGCTCTGCATCATCGCCGGGATCGTCGTCGCGATCTGGTGGGGCGAGAAGCGGTTCGTGGCCCGCGGTGGCCCGGCCGGCACGGTCGTCGACGTCGCCGTGTGGGCGGTGCCTTTCGGCCTGGTCGGCGGGCGGCTCTACCACGTCGCGACCGACTGGCGGACCTACTTCGGTCCCGGCGGCGACCCGGTCAACGCGCTCAAGATCTGGGAGGGCGGGCTCGGGATCTGGGGCGCGATCGCGCTCGGCGCGGTCGGGGCCTGGATCGGGTGCCGGCGGCGCGGGATCCCACTGCCCTTCTTCGCCGACGCCGTGGCGCCCGGCATCGTGGTCGCGCAGGCGATCGGCCGGCTCGGCAACTACTTCAACCAGGAGCTCTACGGCGCCCCGACGACGCTGCCGTGGGGCCTGGAGATCTACGAGCGGGTGAACCCGGCCACCGGGGCGTCGGACCCGCTGGGCGGCGTGGCCGTCGACACCGCCAACCCGATCGCGATCGTGCAGCCCACGTTCCTGTACGAGCTGATCTGGAACCTGCTCGTCGCCGTCGTGATCGTGTGGGCGGACCGGCGCTTCCGGCTCGGCCACGGCCGCGTCTTCGCGCTCTACGTCGCCGGCTACACGCTGGGCCGGTTCTTCATCGAGCTCATGCGCACCGACCCGGCCACCCGGGTGTTCGGCGACATCCGGATCAACGTCGTGGTCTCCGCGCTGGTGTTCCTGCTGGCCGTGCTGTACGTGGCGCTGGTCCGCAAGCCGCGCGAGGTGCTGCCGCCCGAGGTGGCGCACCCGGACGGCGTCCCCGGTGACCCCGTCGCCGGGGACCGTGCCGAGGCCGCGGTCGACCGCTCCGCCGACGCCGACGGTCCCGAGGTCGGGGAGGGGTCCCGGCAGGCGGGCGGCCGGACGCCGTGACCACCCTGGCGACGCGGTTCGAGGGCTTCGGCGACGGCGCCGTCGAGTTCTACGACGGCCTGCTGGCCGACAACAGCAAGGCGTACTGGACCGACCAGCGCGAGGTCTACGAGACGCACGTCCGCGCGCCGATGACCGCGCTGCTCGCCGAGCTGGAGGAGGAGTTCGGGCCGGGCAAGATCTTCCGCCCGTACCGCGACGTGCGGTTCGCCAAGGACAAGTCGCCGTACAAGACCCACTGCGGCGGCTTCGCCCCGCCCTTCTACGTCCAGGTCGGTCCGGACGGGCTGCTCGCCGCGGCCGGGTACTACGGCATGGCACCCGACCAGGTCGCGCGCTACCGCACCGCGGTGGACGACGAGCGCCGCGGCGAGGCGCTGCGCCGGATCCTCACGGCCACGGAGAAGGCCGGGCTGACTGTCGGCGGGGAACAGCTGCGCACCCGGCCGAAGGGCACCGACCCGGACCATCCGCGGCTCGACCTGCTGCGACACAAGGGGATCATGGTGGCGCGCCGCTGGCCGCCGGACGACGTGCTGCACGAGCGCAGCTGCCTCGACCGCGTCCGCCGCACCTGGCGGGCCGCGCGGCCGCTGGCGGAGTGGCTCGCCGACCACGTCGGCCCCAGCGAGCAGCCCCGCCGGTAGCAGCGTCGTGGTTCCACGACGCGGGGGAACGGCCTGAGGAACCGCGTCATGGTTCCCCAGCGCCGCCACGTGGTGTCCGAAACCGCGTCATGGTTCCATGACGCGCTCCGGCGGGTGGCTATCGCCGCGCTCGCGGCGCCCGCGCCAGCAGCGCGTGCACGGCGACGCCCAGCGACACGCCCACGCAGTCCACGACCGCGTCGAGCACCTCGGCGCTGCGCCCGATCGGCAGGAGTCCCTGCAGGACCTCCGAGAGCCCCGCGTACCCGGCCAGCGCGAGGACCAGGGGGAGCGGCGGCACGCCCGCCCACCGGCCGGTGAGGCACAGCAGGGCGAACACACCCAGATGGACGAGTTTGTCGACCCCCGGCGGGGCACTCGGCACACCGGACGCGGGCAGGAACAGCACCACCAGGCTGACCAGCACCGCGAGGCCGAAACTCAGCCGTCCCACTGTTCGACTTCCTCCAACGTGATCGTTACAGAGACCGCGCTAGGCTGAACACCGTGACCCGTCGCACCAAGATCGTCTGCACCATCGGTCCGGCCACCGCCACGCCCGACCGTATCCGGGAGCTGGTCGCGGCCGGCATGGACGTCGCGCGGCTCAACTTCAGCCACGGCTCGCGCGAGGACCACGAGCGCGTGTACCGGATGGTGCGCGAGGCGGCCGACGCCGAGGGCCGCGCCGTGGGCATCCTGGCGGACCTGCAGGGGCCGAAGATCCGGCTCGGCACGTTCGCCGACGGGCCGACGGAGTGGCAGACCGGCGAGGAGGTGCGGATCACGGTCGCGGACTGCGCCGGCAGCCACGACCGGGTCTCCACGACCTACAAGGGCCTGGCGCAGGACGCCCGGGCCGGGGACCGGCTGCTGGTCGACGACGGCAAGGTCGGCCTGCGCGTGGTCGAGGTCGAGGGCGACGACGTGGTCTGCCGGGTCACCGAGGGCGGCCCGGTGAGCAACAACAAGGGCATCTCGCTGCCCGGGATGAACGTCTCGGTGCCGGCGCTGTCCGAGAAGGACCTCGCGGACCTCGAGTTCGCCCTCAAGCTCTCCGTCGACGTGATCGCGCTGAGCTTCGTGCGCAGCCCGGCGGACATCGACGGCGTGCACCGGGTCATGGAGAAGGTCGGGGTCAAGCTCCCGGTCGTCGCCAAGCTGGAGAAGCCGGAGGCCGTCGACAACCTCGAGGCCATCGTGCTCGCGTTCGACGGCGTGATGGTCGCCCGCGGCGACCTCGGCGTCGAGCTGCCGCTGGAGAACGTGCCGCTGGTGCAGAAGCGCGCGATCCAGATCGCCCGGGAGAACGCCAAGCCGGTCATCGTGGCCACCCAGATGCTGGACTCGATGATCACCAACTCGCGGCCGACCCGTGCGGAGGCCTCGGACGTGGCCAACGCGGTGCTCGACGGCGCCGACGCGCTCATGCTCTCCGGCGAGACCGGCGTGGGCCGCTACCCGATCAAGACGGTGCGCACGATGAGCACGATCATCGAGGCCGTCGAGGCGGGCCCGGCCACCGTGCCACCGCTCAACCACGTGCCGCGGACCAAGCGGGGCGTGCTCTCCTACGCCGCCCGGGACATCGGCGAGCGGCTCTCCGCCCGCGCGCTGGTCGCCTTCTCCCAGTCCGGCGACACCGTGCGCCGGCTCGCCCGGCTGCACACCCGGCTCCCGCTGCTGGCCTTCACCCCGGCCCCCGAGGTGCGCAGCCAGCTCGCGATGACCTGGGGCGTGGAGACGTTCCTGGTCGAGGCGGTGGACTCGACGGACGCAATGGTCCGCCAGGTCGACCACGCCATGCTCTCGATCGGCCGGTTCCAGCCGGGCGACCTCGTGGTGATCGTCGCGGGGTCGCCGCCCTCCACCGTCGGCTCGACGAACCTCATCCGGGTGCACCGCCTGGGCGAGGAGGACCACGCGTAGCCGCTCCTGGGAGGATCCGTCCGTGACCGAACCTCCCGCACCGGGCGTCGTGCTGGACGTCGACGGGGTGCCGCGCGGCCAGGCCGTGCTCGACGCGCTCATGCGCCTGCTCGAGCTCGAGCCGCTCGAGGTGGACCTGTTCCGCGGGGTCAGCCCCGCCACCTCGCCCGTGCGGGTGTTCGGCGGGCAGGTGGCGGCCCAGGCGCTGGTCGCGGCGGGCCGCACGGTCGAGCCGGACCGGCAGGTGCACTCGTTGCACGCCTACTTCATCCGGGGCGGCGACCCGAGCCGGCCGATCGTGTTCCGCACCGAGCGGATCCGGGACGGCCGCTCGTTCAGCACCCGCCGGGTGCTCGCGATCCAGGGCGGCGAGGCGATCTTCGCGCTGTCGGCGTCGTTCCAGCTCGCGCAGGAGGGGCTGGAGCACTCCGTGCCGATGAGCACCGGGGTGCCGACTCCGGAGGAGCTGCCCAGCATCGGGGACCGGGTGGTGTCCGGGGCCGGCGCCGCCTGGATCGAGCGCGTGCCCCGGTCGCTGGACATCCGGTTCGTCGACGAGCCGGTGTGGACCGAGGACCGGGTCGCGACCGACGACCCGTTGCGCGCCTGGATGAAGGCCGACGGGCGGCTGCCGGACGACCCGCTGCGGCACGTCTGCCTGCTCACCTACATCTCGGACCTCACCCTGCTCGGCTCGGTGGTCGGCCGTCACGACCTGAGCAGCACCTCCGTGCAGATGGCGAGCCTCGACCACGCCATGTGGTTCCACCAGCCGTTCCGGGCGGACGAGTGGCTGCTCTACGAGTGCTGGAGCCCGGCGGCGTCGGGTGGGCGCGGGCTGGCCCAGGGCCGCTTCTTCACCCGGGACGGCACGCTGGTCGCCAGCACCATGCAGGAGGGCCTGGTCCGGCTGCCCCGCCGCGGCTCCGGGGGCTGATGCCCGGCGCGGACACCGACGCCGCCGCTCCCACGATCGCCGACCGCGCCCGGGGCAGGCAGGATGGGCGCATGAGCGACGACACCGGGGACGGCCGGGAGCGGAGGGATCGCGCCTGGGGGTTCAACACCCGCGCGGTGCACGCCGGGGCGGTGCCGGACTCCGCGGTCGGCGCCCGGGCCGTCCCGATCTACCAGTCGACGAGCTTCGTCTTCGAGGACACCCGGGACGCGGCCAGCCTGTTCGCGCTGCAGAAGTACGGCCTGATCTACAGCCGGATCGGCAACCCGACGGTCGCGGTGCTGGAGGAGCGGCTCGCCAGCCTGGACGGCGGCATCGGCGCCGTGGCCACCGCCAGCGGCCAGGCCGCCGAGTTCCTGACCTTCGCCTGCCTGGCCGGGGCGGGCGACCACGCGGTCGCGGCCTCCGGGCTCTACGGCGGCACGATCACCCAGCTCGACGTCACGCTGCGCCGGTTCGGCGTCGACACCACGTTCGTCCCCGGGGGCGACCCGGCGGACTACGCGGCGGCGATCACCGACACCACGAAGTTCGTGTTCACCGAGGTCGTCTCCAACCCCGGCGGTGAGGTGGCGGACATCGCGGGGCTGGCCGAGGTCGCGCACGCCGCGGGCGTCCCGCTGATCGTCGACGCCACGCTGGCCACGCCGTACCTGTGCCGGCCGATCGAGCACGGTGCCGACATCGTGATCCACTCCGCGACGAAGTTCCTCGGCGGGCACGGCACCACGCTCGGCGGCGTCGTCGTCGAGTCCGGGCGGTTCGACTGGGGCAACGGCCGGTTCCCGTCGATGACCGAGCCCGTGCCGAGCTACGGCGGGCTGACCTGGTGGGGCAACTTCCAGGAGCTCGGCTTCCTGACCAAGCTGCGCGCCGAGCAGCTGCGCGACGTCGGGCCGACGCTGGCCCCGCACTCGGCGTTCCTGCTGCTCCAGGGCGTGGAGACGCTGCCCTTCCGGATGCAGGCGCACGTCGCCAACGCGCGGCGGGTGGCGGAGTGGCTGCACGCGGACCCGCGGGTGGCGTACGTGCGGTACGCGGGGCTGCCCGACCACCCGCACCACGACCGGGCGCGGCGGTACCTGCCGGAGGGCCCGGGCGCGGTGTTCAGCTTCGGGGTGAAGGGCGGCCGGGCGGCCGGGGCGCGGTTCATCGAGGCGGTGCGGCTGTGCAGTCACCTGGCCAACGTCGGCGACGCCCGCACGCTCGTCCTGCACCCGGGCTCCACCACGCACCAGCAGCTGACCGCCGCGCAGCTCGAGGCGGCCGGGGTACCCGAGGACCTGATCCGGATCAGCGTGGGTCTCGAGGACGCGGACGACATCCTCTGGGACCTCGACCAGGCCCTGGCCGCCGCGGCGAAGGAGTGACATGAGCTGGCAGAACCCGTCGGCGCTGGAACGGCAGCGGATCCTGCGCGACACCCGCACGGTCGCGATGGTGGGGGCCTCGCCCAATCCGGCGCGGGCGTCGAACTTCGTGGCGACCTACCTGCTGTCGAGCACGGACTACGAGGTCTGGTTCGTGAACCCGAACGCGACCGAGATCCTCGGCCGGCCGGTGTACCCGTCGCTGGCGGCCTGCCCGGGCGTGCCCGATCTCGTCGACACCTTCCGCCGCCCGCAGGACCTGCCCGGGGTCCTGGACGAGGTGCTGGCGCTGGACGGGGTGCGCACCTGGTGGCTGCAGTTCGGGCTGTGGGACGAGGACCTGGCCGCGAAGGCCGAGGCGGCCGGGACGACCGTCGTGATGGACCGGTGCCTGAAGGTGGAGCACGCCCGCTTCGCCGGCGGCCTGCACCTCGCCGGCTTCGACACCGGGGTGATCAGCTCCCGGCGCCGGGACTGAGGACGGCGGGAGCCCCGCCCGCACTCACCCGGAGCTCCCGCGCCCGTCCTAGACGACCTTGTTCTGGCTCAGGAAGGCCTTCGCGACCTCGGCGGGGTCGCCGCCGTTGAGCTGGACCTCCTGGTTGAGGGCCTGCATGACCTTCGTGGTGAGCAGGCTCGACACGCAGTCGAGGGTCTGGGCGAACTCCGGGCCCTGCGCGTCGGCGACGGACTGCTTCACCACCGGCGCCACGTACTGGAAGCCGAAGATGTGCTTCGGGTCGTCGAGTGTGGTGTAGTTGCCGGTGGCCAGCTGGCCGTCCGTGGAGAAGGCGTCGGCCGCGTTGGCCTGGCCCTGGTCCAGCACCTGGTAGACCAGGCCCGGGTCCACGCCGGTGAACTTGATGCCGGTCAGGCCGTACTCGTTCTTCATGCCGACCAGCCCGTTCTGCCGGGTCTCGAACGGCGGCTGGGCGGCGAGGGTGATCCCGTCGCCGGCGTTGCCCACCTTCGCCAGGTCCGGGACGGCCGCGAGCCCGTTCTGCTGCGCGAAGTCCTTCTTCACGATGATGACGTCCGTGTCCTCGAACGGCGTCTGCTTGAAGATCGTGGCCTGGCGGTTCTGCGCCTCGAACTGCTTGACCGTGTTGTAGGTGTCCTCGGGCGTGGCACCCACCGGCTTGCCCGCGATGCTGCTCTCGATCTCACCCAGGTACTCGGCGTAGGCGTCGATCTGGCCGGCCTGGAAGGCGCGGTCGATGACCTCGGAACCGCCGATGTTGGACTGGTAGGTCACGTCGTAGCCGCGCGCCTCCAGCGCCTGGGTGTAGAGCTCGCCGAGCACGAACTGCTCGGAGAAGTTCTTGCTGCCGAACCTGATCGGCGGCTTCCCCTCGCCGGGGGTGCCCGACGGGCAGCTGACGTTCTGCGCCGTCACCGGGGTGATGACGTCCTGGCCCGCGGCCTGCGCGCCCGCGCTCGGCGGGGCCGAGGACCCGGAGGACCCGGAGGAGCTGCCGCTGCCACCGCAGGCCGCGACGACGAGGGCCAGCGCCGCGACGCCCGCGGCGAGCGCGGCCGCCCTGCCGCGCCTGCCGATGATGCTCTCGGACATGAGGATCCTTCCTGTGGTGGGAACTCAGGCCGTCGTCACGGGGACGATCTTCATCCCGGCCGGCGTGACCGCGCGTTGCACGATCAGCAGCAGTCCGTCGACGGCGAAGGCGAGCGCGACCGCCAGCACGGTGTAGGCCAGCAGCTGGGAGACGGGCAGTGTCGGGTTGGTGATGACCGAGCCGAGGGTGCGCGGGTAGCCCGCGGTCCCGGCCAGGTAGGCCGTGGCGATCACGAAGACCGTCCCGGTGCGGATGCCGGCCATGATCAGCGGGACGGCGTGCGGCAGCTCGACCTGGGTGAGGATCTGCCAGCCGGTCATGCCCATCCCGCGGGCGGCCTCGACCGTGCCGGGTTCGACCTCGGCGACCCCGACGTAGGTGTTCGTGAGGATCAGGGGCAGCGCCAGGATCACCAGCGCGACCATGATGTTGACGAAGCCCACGCCGTAGAGCCCGATCCCGATGGCGATGATCGCCAGCGTGGGCAGGGCGCGCAGCACGTTGGCCCCGTTCACGGCGAGCCACGCGAAGCGGCGGGTGTGGCCGATGGTTGCGCCGAGCGGCACCGCGACCGCGATCGCGATGGCCACCGCCACCAACGACAGCACCAGCTGGCCGGCCACGTCGCCCAGCACCCGGCCCGGGTTGTCGGCGAGGAACCGCCAGGCCTCGACGAGGATCATCTAGGCACCTCCCCGGCGGGCCCGCGCCCACGGCGTGACGAGCGTGGTGAGGCCGACGATGAGCGCGTCGGCCACGAGGGCGAGCAGGATCGCCAGCACGCCCGCCGAGATCAGCCCGGAGATGAACGTGTTGCCGATGTAGAAGAGGATCGACTGGCCCAGCCCGTAGGGCGCGATGTACGCCGCGAGGGTGGCCAGCGAGATCGTGGTGACGGTGACGACACGCAGGCCTGCCATCACCGCGGGCAGGGCCAGCGGGAAGGTGATCCGCACCAGGATCTGGCCCGGGGTGAGGCCCATCCCGAGCGCCGCGGCCCGGACCTCCGGCGGTACCGAGCGCAGGCCCGTGAGGGTGTTCCGGAACAGCAGCAGCAGCGTGTAGCCGACCAGCGCGATCTCGATGGTCAGCAGGCCGATGCCGGTCACCGGGATCATCAGCAGGAAGAAGCCCAGGACGGGGATCGTGTAGAGGACCGTCGAGAACACGACGGCGGGCGTCTCGAACCGGGGCAGCCGGTAGGCCAGCAGCGCCGCGGGCAGCGCGACGACCAGCCCGATCACGATCGCGATGGCGCTGACGTAGACGTGCTGCACCAGCTCGGTGGCGAACCGGTCCCAGTGGTCGGCGAACCAGTCCCAGCAGAAGGTCTCGTTGGCCCGGCAGCCGGAGCCGTTGCCGAAGTCCGGGATGACCGGGCCCTGCGCCACGACGTCCACGACGTTCACGAGCCCGCCGCCTCGCGGATCTCCGCCAGGGTGACGGCGCCGGCGGGCCGGCCCTCCTTCGTCACCTCCAGGACGTCGGCGTTGGCGGACAGCAGCACCGACAGCCCGACGCGCAGGGAGGTGCCCGCCGACACGGACGGTGCACCGGGCGGCGCCTCGCGGCCGGGGTCGGCGAGCTCGCCGACGCTGCGCAGGGAGAGCCGCTTGAGCCCGCGGTCGGCGCCGACGAAGTCCGCGACGAAGTCGTCGACCGGGTCGCCCAGCAGCTCGTCGGCGCTTCCGTACTGGGCGAGCTTCCCGCCGGGACGCAGCACGGCGATCTTGTCGCCCATCTTGATGGCCTCGTCGATGTCGTGGGTCACGAAGATGACGGTCTTCCGGATCTCGTTCTCCAGCGACAGGAACTCGTCCTGGATCTCGGCCCGGGTGATCGGGTCCAGCGCGCCGAAGGGCTCGTCCATGAGCATCACCGGCGGGTCCGCGGCCAGCGCGCGGGCCAGGCCGATGCGCTGCTGCTGGCCACCCGAGAGCTGGGCCGGGTAGCGCTTCGCGTAGCTGCGGTCGAGGCGGACCAGGTCGAGCAGGCGGTCGGTGCGCTCCGCGATGCGCTGCCTGTCCCAGCCCAGCAGCCGCGGGATCGTGCCGATGTTCGCGCCGATCGTCATGTGCGGGAACAGCCCGACCTGCTGGATGACGTAGCCGATGTCGCGGCGCAGCGTGGTCACGTCGTAGCTCAGCACGCTGCGGCCGCCGATCAGGATGTCGCCGGACGTCGGTTCGATCAGGCGGTTGACCAGCTTCATCGCCGTGGTCTTGCCGCCACCCGACGGCCCGACCAGGCAGCACGTCTCCCCGGCCGGCACGGTCAGCGACAGGTCGTCGATCGCAGGCGCGTCCTGCCCCCGGTACTGCTTGGTGACGTGGCGGAACTCGATCGCGAGCGCCCCCTGCGAGCCGGCCGGGACCCCGTCCGCGGTCCCGCTCGAGTCCTCCTGGGTGACCGCATCGGCCATCGGTCGCACCTCCCGTGCCCGTCGCCTCACCGCGGTACCGTGGCCCGTCACGACCCAGGTGCCCGCGAGTCGGCGCCTACCGGTACGCGCATCGAAATGCGCAACGCACCCTAGCCACGACCGGGCGAACGGGGAGCGCCGTGAAACGGGATCGTGACCTGGCGCCGGATGCGTCCGGAAAGTCCGGAAACGACGAAATCCTCGCAGGTGGGCCGGACCGTCCGATCAGTGGAAGAGCATCCGGTCCAGGATCAGGGTGACGATCCGCAGCACCCAGAAGGCCGGCGCCGCCAGGAGGAACAGCTTCCACAGCTCCGGCCAGTTCCGCTGCCGGGCGGCGTACCAGGTGGGCCAGGCGGCGAGGACCACGGCGATGAGGATCCAGCCGGTCTGGATCAGCAGGCCGGTGGACCCGCCGCCCCCGCCGAACACGACCTGCAGGGCGAAGGCGACCACACCCCAGCCGAGCGCGCCGAACAGCGCGCGGACGTAGGTGATGTCCGTCGCGGGCGCGGGCCTGCCGCTCTCCTGCTGCTTCGCCACGCCGCGACCCTATCCGGCCTGGTCGGCCCGGGAACCCGCAGGTCGGGCGCCGTAGGTGAGCCGGCGGAGCAGCACCTCGGCGGGCCCGCGCCGGGCGGCCCGCCGCAGCGCCACCGCGGCCGCCACGCACGCCAGCCAGGTCCCGAGCGCGAGCAGTGCCGCGCCGGGCACGCCGAGCCGCGCACCCAGGCCGAGCGTCCAGGCCGGCAGCAGGGCGCAGAACACCACGGACTGGGCGAGGTAGAAGCTCAACGAGCAGCGGCCCGTCGCCACCAGGGCACCCGTCACGGGGCCGGCGGTGCGGGTGGCGAGCAGGCCGAACAGGGCGGCGTAGCCGACGCCGCCGGCGAGCCCGCCCACCGCGTGCAGCAGGCCGAGCAGGGCCGAGACGGCCACCGACGGCCGCCACCAGCCCGCCGCGGCCAGCGCGAGCGGGAGGCCCGCGACCACCGCGACGGCCAGCCCGCCGGCGGCCGCGCGGGTGAGCAGCCGGCGGTGCCGGTCCGGCTCGTCGAGCAGCCGGCGCCGGGCGGCCAGGGCGCCGACGGCCAGCATCCCCGCGGTGAGCAGGGCCGAGGAGACCGTGCCGGCGAGCCACTCGCCCACGTGCAGGCGCACCGCCGTGCCGAAGGCCGGGGCGGCCACGGAGGGCAGGACGAGCCCACCGGTCCGCAGCCCGGTGCCGGTGCCGATCAGGACGGTGAGGGCCACCCCGACGGCGGCGACGGTGCGCAGGGTGACCTCGGTCCCACGCACCAGGACCCCGGCCAGCAGGACCAGCAGCAGCCCGTAGGCGCCCACGATGTCGCCGGGGAACAGCAGGATCCCGTGCACCGCGCCGATCGCGAGCAGCCACGCGCCCCGCCGGCGGAGCAGCCGCACGGCGCCCCGCCCGTCGTCGCGCCGGCGGGCGAGCTGCACCGCGCCGTAGCCCACGAGCAGCGCGAACAGCGGGTAGGCGCGGCCGTCGACCAGCAGCATCTGCGCGAACACCACGACGCCGCCCACCGCGCCGGGCGCGTCCGGATACCCGCGCACCCCGGGCGCGGCCGGCAGGAACAGGTGCACGTTGGCCAGCGCGATCAGCAGCAGCATCGCGCCCCGGGCCAGGTCGGGGGCGACCGCCCGGGCGGACAGCGGCAGGGGAGCGGTCACGCCCGGATCATCCCGCGTCGTCCGGTCCCCGGACCAGCGGGTCCCGTGCCCGCCGGCCACCCGGCCGGTGCGCGAGACACCCGCCACCCGGGTGATCCCCGTCGCGGCGCACCCGCGGACGGAGGGCTAGCCTCACGGCGTGTCCACTCCTGTCACCGTCACTGTCACCGGAGCCGCTGGCCAGATCGGTTACGCGCTGCTCTTCCGGATCGCCTCCGGGCAGCTCCTGGGGTCCGACACCCCGGTCAAGCTGAACCTGCTGGAGATCCCGCAGGCCGTCAAGGCCGCCGAGGGCACGGCCATGGAGCTGAGCGACGGCGCCTTCCCGCTGCTGGCCGGCGTCGACATCTACGACGACGCCGCCAAGGCCTTCGACGGGACGAACGTCGCCCTGCTCGTCGGCGCCCGCCCGCGCACGAAGGGCATGGAGCGCGGCGACCTGCTCGAGGCCAACGGCGGCATCTTCGCGCCGCAGGGCAAGGCCATCAACGAGGGCGCGGCGGACGACATCAAGGTCCTGGTCGTCGGCAACCCGGCCAACACCAACGCCCTCATCGCGCAGAGCGCCGCGCCGGACGTCCCGGCCGAGCGGTTCACCGCGATGACCCGCCTCGACCACAACCGCGCGCTCGCGCAGCTCTCGCTGAAGCTCGGTGTGCCGGTGTCCGAGATCAGGAAGATGACGATCTGGGGCAACCACTCCGCCACGCAGTACCCGGACCTCTACCACGCCGAGGTCGGCGGCAAGATCGCCGCCGAGCAGGTCGAGGAGTCCTGGCTGCGGGACGAGTTCATCCCGACCGTCGCCAAGCGGGGCGCGGCGATCATCGAGGCCCGCGGCGCGTCGTCCGCGGCGTCGGCGGCCTCCGCGGCGATCGACCACGTGTACACCTGGGTCAACGGCACCGCCGAGGGCGACTGGACCTCGATGGCCGTCCCCTCCGACGGGTCCTACGGCGTGGCCGAGGGCATCATCTCGTCCTTCCCGGTCACCACGAAGAACGGCAGGTACGAGATCGTCCAGGGCCTGGAGATCAACGACTTCTCCCGCGAGAAGATCGACGCCTCGGTCGCCGAGCTGGTCGAGGAGCGCGAGGCCGTCAAGGGCCTCGGCCTGATCTGAGCCCCTGCACTAGGGAACCATAATGCGCTCTGAGCAGGGCTTTCAGCGCATTATGGTTCCCTAGTGCGTTCGAGGGTCAGTCCGCGAGGACGGCGATCGCGAACGACTCGCCGGGCAGCGTGATGTCCGACTGCTCGCTGGCGGTGGGCTCGCTGGCCAGCAGGATCCGGGTGATGGTGGCGCCGAGGTCGAGCGCGACCTCCTCGGTCCCGAGGTTCACGAGCACCCGCAGCCGGCCGCGGTGGATGACCAGCGTGCGGGCCTCGGGATGGACGTCGACCGCCACCTCGTCGAGCCACGGGTCCGAGAGCTCCGGCCACGCCTTGCGGATGGCGATGAGCTCCTTGTGCATCGCGAGCAGCGTGGCGTGCGGCTCCTGCTCGTGCTCGGTCCAGTCGAGCTTCGAGTCGAGGAAGGTGCTCTCGGCGTTCGGGTCGGGGACCTCGACGTCGCCCCAGCCGTGCTCGGCGAACTCGGCGGTGCGGCCCTTCCGGACGGCCTCGCGCAGGCCCTCGTCCGGGAAGTAGGAGAAGAACTGCCACGGCGTGCGCGCGCCCCACTCCTCGCCCATGAACAGCATCGGGGTGAACGGCGAGGTGAACAGGATCGCCGCGCCGCAGGCCAGGATGCCGGGGGAGAGCAGCTGCGTGAGCCGGTCCCCGGTGGCCCGGTTGCCGATCTGGTCGTGGTTCTGCAGGTAGGTCACGAACCGGTGGCCCGGGATCCGCGCGGTGTCGACCGGCGCGCCGTGGGTGCGCTTGCGGAAGCTCGACCAGGTGCCCTCGTGCAGGAACCCGCGGGTCAGGACGTGCGCCAGGCCCGCGAGGTCGGCCTCGGCGAAGTCCGAGTAGTAGCCCTGGCCCTCGCCGGTGAGCACGCTGTGCAGGCAGTGGTGGATGTCGTCCGTCCACTGCGCGGTCATGCCGAGCCCGCCGCCCTCGCGGGCGGTGATCATCCTGGGATCGTTGAGGTCGGACTCCGCGATGAGCGACAGCGGCCGGCCGACGTGCGCCTCGAGGGCCGCGACCTCCACGGCCAGCTGCTCGAGGACGTGTTGGGCCCGGGTGTCCCGCAGCGCGTGCACGGCGTCGATGCGCAGCCCGTCGACGTGGAAGTCGCGCAGCCACATCAGCGCGTTGTCGATGGCGAACCGGCGCACCTCGTCCGACCACGGGCCGTCGAGGTTCAGCGACGGGCCCCAGATGTTGCTGCCCGCGAAGTAGGGCCCGAACCGGTCGAGGTAGGCGCCCGAGGGCCCGAGGTGGTTGTAGACGACGTCGAGGACCACGCCGAGCCCGCGGGCGTGTGCGGCGTCGACGAACCGCTTGAAGCCGTCCGGCCCGCCGTAGTTCTCGGTGACGGCGTACCAGCCGACGCCGTCGTACCCCCAGTTCCGGGGCCCGTCGACGGCGTTGACGGGCAGCACCTCGACCATGTCGATCCCCAGCGCGACCAGGTGGTCCAGCTTCTCGATCGCCGAGTCGAAGGTGCCCTCGTCGGTGAAGGTGCCGATGTGGCACTCGTAGAGCACGCTGCCGGCCAGGGTCCGCCCGGTCCACCCCTGGTCGGTCCACCAGAAGGAGTTCTGGTCGTAGCGGCGCGACGCCGAGTGGACCCCGTTGGGCTGCCAGAGCGAGCGGGGATCGGGCAGCGGGGTGGAGTCGTCGTCGAGCAGGAACGCGTACGCGGACCCCGGACCGTTGTCCTCGATGTCGGCGCGCCACCAGCCGCCCGGTTCCCGACGCATCGCGTACGTCTCGCCGTCCACCAGGACCCGAACCCTGTCCTTCTCGGGCGCCCACACCGCGTACTCAGCCACGGGGGAATCCTGTCTGATCGGCGGCCGACGCGCCCGCGCGGGCCACGTGACACGCGGCGCAACGACGGCGCGGGGACGAGGGGGCAGCGGGGGACCGTGCCGGTTCCCGCCGCCACCGCGCGGCGGGACCCGGGGCGGGACCGCCGGCCGGTCGGGGGGCACGGAGTCGGCCGGCGATCCCGGCAACGAGGTTCCGGTGGGATGGGGGATCGGACCCCGGACCTGTGTTGCGATGTTGAGCGTAGGAACGGCACGGTGTGCCGGGATCGGCCGTTCAGCCGCACTTTCCTCCTGAATATACCTATGTCGAGAAGTACGGCTGCCGAACCAGTTCCGGTGCCCCGGCCCCGGATCAACGCAGGCCGGGTTCGTCCAGGTCGGCAGCGATGCCGCGGGTGTCACGGGCCCGCTCCTCGAGCCGCCGCGACACGTGGTCGAGAATGCGGCCCAGCTCGGCGGTGGTGGCCGGATCGGCGGCGGCGATCCCCATGGCCACGTCGCGGTCGAAGAGCGCGAACAATCGCGCGGCCAGGTCCCGGCCGCGGTCGGTCAGGTCCACCAGCACGCTCCGCCGGTCCCGCGGGTTGGAGCGGCGGACGACGTGCCCGGCCAGCTCGAGGCGGTCCAGCTGGGCGGTGACGCTGGCCGGGGTCACGCCCACGCGGCGCGCCAACGACGACGGCGTGCGCGGGCCCTCGTGCAGCAGGTGCACCAGGATCGTGGTCTCCGGGACGCCCAGGCCCACGATCCGGGCCATCGTCTGGCGGTAGGCGTCCGACGCCGCCAGGACGTTCTTCAGTCGTACTGCGATCTCACTCACCGAACTCCTCGTCCCGGTCCTCCGCTCGAGTCGATCTCTACTTCGATCGCCGAGACTTCAGGTGGACAACGTGAAGCGACGGTGAGGGAGTTCCGGAACATGAGCTGCGTCATGCGCAATGCGCTCCGACGAGCGGGACGCGGCCGGGCGGACCCGACCGGTCCGCGCGATCGGGCCGGCCGGGTACCGGTCAGGCCGGACGGCCGGCCGGGTACCGGTCAGGCCGGACGGACGAGCAGGGCGACGGGATAGCGGGCGAGCAGCGTCGCGAGCCGCGGCGCGCTGCCGTCGACCGGCGTGTCGGTGATCATGTCGTGCCAGTCCGCGGCGCCGTCCGGGAGCGGGAGCACGGTGTCGCCCCAGCCGCCCTCGTCCTCGAGCCCGACCGGCAGCCGGGTCGCGACGGCCACGAGCTTGCGGCTGCGCGTGAACGCCACCGCGTGCTCGGCCGCGTGACCCTGGGCCGGCACGGCCCGGTAGCCGCGGAACAGCTCCGGACGGTAGCGCCGCAGCCGCGCCGCCGACGCCGTGACCAGCAGCTTCGCCGCGCCCTCGGTGGCCGAGTCGTCCACCTCGGGCAGCCAGCCCTCGTCGAGCCGGGCGAGCAGCCGCTGCCGGGCCGCGAAGTCGACCGGGCGCCGGTTGTCCGGGTCCACCAGCGAGTACTCGAACAGCTCCGTGCCCTGGTAGACGTCCGGTACGCCGGGCCCGGCCAGCTGCAGGAGCTTCTGGCCCAGCGAGTTCGACCAGCCGGCCGCGGCGATCCGCTCGACGAACGCGGTGATCTCGGCGACCAGCTCGTCGTCGCCCAGGACCTGCTCGGGCCAGGCCGCGACGGCCGCGTCGACCTCGGGGACGGCCTCGACGTGGCTGGTGGCGAGCTTGGCCTCCTTCGAGGCCTTGCCGAGGTAGCCGGCCAGCCGCTCCGCCGAGATCGGCCACGCGCCGACCACGCTCTGCCAGGCCAGCAGCTCCAGCGACCGCTCGGGCAGCGGGTGCCGAGCCGCCCAGCGGCGCACCTTCTCGACCCACTCGGCGGGGATCTCGGCGAGCACGGCCAGCCGCGCCCGGACGTCCTCCGAGCGCTTGGTGTCGTGCGTGGACAGCGTGGTCATGGTGCGCGGCCAGCCGGCCTCGCGGGCGGAGAGCGCGGCGTGGAACGCGGCGGGGGAGAGGCCGAACCGGCCCGGGTCGCCGCCGACCTCGTTGAGCGCGACGAACCGGTTGTACCGGTAGAACGCCGTGTCCTCGACGCCCTTGGCCATCACCATGCCGGAGGTCTGCTGCACGCGCGTGGCGAGCAGGCCCTCCGGGTCGGCGAGCATCGCCGCGTGGATCGCCTCGAGGATCGGGGCCAGGTCCGGCCGGTTCGCCCGGGCCACCGCGACCGCGGTGTCGAGCGCCTCCCGGCCCTCCGGCAGGTAGCTGCGGTAGACCGGGAAGCCGCAGAGGAACTCCGCGACCGCGTCCCGCACCCGGTCGGCGGCCTCGCCCGGCTCCTCCTCGGTCGACGGCGCGGCCTCCGGGACCGGCACGAGCGCCGCGATCCGGCGCACCTCGGCGGCCAGGATCGTGTCGGCCACCTCGCGGCGGCCCTGGTGCTCGACGGCGTGCGACGAGGCCTTCACGCCGGTGTGCTCGGCGGCGAACTGGGTGAGCAGCCCGGCCCCCGACGGGTCCACGAACACGCCCTGGACGTCGGCGAGCGCCTCGTACCCGGAGGTCCCGTCGACCGGCCAGGAGACCGGCAGCTCCTCGCCGAGGTGCAGGATCTTCTCCACCAGCAGCCAGCGGTCCGGTCCGATCGCCTCGCGCAGCCGCCGCGCGTAGCCGCCCGGGTCCGACAGCCCGTCCGGGTGGTCGACGCGCAGCCCGATGATGCCGGGCTCCTCGTCCAGCCAGCGCAGGATCTCGCGGTGGGTGTCGGCGAAGACCTCGGGCAGCTCGACGCGGACCGCGGCCAGCGTGGAGACGTCGAAGAACCGCCGGTAGGTCAGCTCCGCCGCGCCGCGCTTCCAGGACACCAGCCGGTAGTGCTGCCGCTCGTGGACCTCGGCGGCCGACCCGTGCTCGGTGCCGGGCGCCAGCGGGAACGCGTGCTCGTAGTAGCGCAGCTCGCCGTCCTGCACCGACAGCTCGGAGAGCGCCTTCGGCTCGTCGGCGTCGAGGATCGGCAGCAGCAGCGGCCCGGCGGACCAGTCGATGTCGAAGTGCCCGGCGAAGCGCGACCCCCGGCCGTGCCTCAGCACGTCCCACCACCAGGGGTTGGCCTTGGCGACCTCGACGCCGACGTGGTTGGGCACCACGTCGAGCAGCATCGTCAGGTCGGCCTCGCGCAGCCGGGCCAGCAGGGCGTGCAGCCCCTCGGGCCCGCCGCGCTCGGCGGAGATGCGGGTCGGGTCGACGACGTCGTACCCGTGATTGGAGCCGGCCCCGGACTCGAGCAGCGGCGAGGCGTAGAGCGCCCCGACGCCGAGCCGGTCGAGGTACTCGACGAGGCCCTGCGCGTCGGCGAAGGTCTGGTCCTTCGAGAACTGCAGCCGGTAGGTGGAGGAGGGGATGGGGCGCGTCATGTCGATGTCCGCTCTCAGACTGTCCGCTGGAGGACGAGGAGGGACCGGGCGGGCACCACGTGCGTGGCCCCGGCCCGGGTCATCGGGGGTTCGGCCGCGACGACGCCCGGGGCCGTCGACAGGCTGACCACCTCGCCGGCCGCGGTGTCGACGACGATCGCCCACTCCCGGCCGTACTCGGCGGTGGGCAGGGTGACCTCGAGGTCCTCCCAGTGCGCGTTGAACGCCAGCAGGAACGAGTCGTCGGTGACCCGCTCGCCGCGCTGGTCGAGGTCCGCGATGCCCTCGCCGTTGAGGAACGCGATCACGCACTTGCCGAAGCCCGAGTCCCAGTCGCCCTCGGTCATCTCGGTGCCGTCCGGGGTGAACCAGGCGATGTCGGCCAGCGAGTCCCGGCGGCGCGGGGCGATCGGCCTGCCCTGGAAGAACCGCCGGCGGCGGAACACCGGGTGTGCGTGCCGCAGGGCCGCGACGCCGGCGGTGAACCCGACCAGGCCGGCGTTCTTGCCGGCCAGTGACCAGTCCACCCAGGCGATGTCGTTGTCCTGGCAGTAGACGTTGTTGTTGCCGCCCTGGGTGCGGCCGAGCTCGTCGCCGTGCAGCAGCATCGGCACGCCCTGGCTGAGCATCAGGGTGGTGAGGAAGTTGCGCTGCTGGCGGGCGCGCAGCTCGAGCACCGCGGCGTCGTCCGTGGGGCCCTCGACGCCGCAGTTCCAGGAGCGGTTGTGGCTCTCGCCGTCGTTGCCGCCCTCGCCGTTGGCCTCGTTGTGCTTGTCGTTGTAGGAGACGAGGTCGGCCAGGGTGAACCCGTCGTGCGCGGTGACGAAGTTGATCGACGCGTAGGGCCGGCGGCCGTCCTCCTGGTAGAGGTCCGAGCTGCCGGTGAGCCGGGAGGCGAACTCGCCGAGGGTGCCCGGCTCGCCCCGCCAGAAGTCCCGGACGGTGTCGCGGTACTTGCCGTTCCACTCGCTCCACAGCGGCGGGAAGTTGCCGACCTGGTAGCCGCCGGGCCCGACGTCCCACGGCTCGGCGATCAGCTTGACCTGGGAGATCACCGGGTCCTGCTGGACGAGGTCGAAGAACACCGAGAGCCGGTCGACGTCGTAGAACTCGCGGGCGAGGGTGGAGGCGAGGTCGAAGCGGAAGCCGTCCACGTGCATCTCGGTGACCCAGTACCGCAGCGAGTCCATGATCAGCTGCAGGGTGTGCGGGTTGCGGACGTTCAGCGAGTTGCCGGTGCCCGTGTAGTCCATGTAGTAGCGCGGGTCGTCCTCGACCAGCCGGTAGTAGGCGTGGTTGTCGATGCCGCGCAGGGACAGCGTCGGGCCCATGTCGGAGCCCTCGGCGGTGTGGTTGTAGACGACGTCGAGGATGACCTCGATGCCCGCCTCGTGCAGGTCGCGGACCATCGCCTTGAACTCGTGCACCTGGCTGCCGGGCCGGCTGTTGCGCATGGTGTAGGCGTGGTGCGGGGCGAGGAAGGCCAGGGTGTTGTAGCCCCAGTAGTTGGAGAGGCCCTTCTCCTGCAGGTGGTGGTCGTTGAGGAACTCGTGCACCGGCATGAGCTCCACGGCCGTGACCCCGAGCCGCTGCAGGTGCTCGATCATCACCGGGTGCGCCAGGCCGGCGTAGGTGCCGCGCAGCTCCTCCGGGATGTCCGGGTGCGCGATGGTGAGGCCGCGGACGTGCGCCTCGTAGATGACCGTCTCGTGGTACGGGATCTTCGGCGGGCGGTCCGAGCCCCAGTCGAAGTAGGGGTTGACCACCACGGACTTGGGCACGAAGGGTGCCGAGTCCCGGTCGTTGCGCGAGAGCGGGTCGCCGAAGTTGTAGCCGAAGACGGCCTCGTCCCAGCGCACCGGCCCGTCGAGCGCCTTGGCGTACGGGTCGATGAGCAGCTTGTTCGGGTTGCACCGCAGGCCCTGCGCGGGGTCGTAGGCCCCGTGCATCCGGTAGCCGTACCGCTGCCCGGGCTCGACCGTCGGCAGGTAGGCGTGCCACACGAAGCCGTCGACCTCGGTGAGGGGGACCCTGGTCTCCTTGCCGCGCCCGGTGAACAGGCACAGCTCGACCTTCTCGGCCGCCTCGGAGAACACGGCGAAGTTCGTCCCGGCCCCGTCGTAGCTCGCACCCAGCGGGTACGGGTTGCCCGGCCACGGACGCATGCGATCCCTACTTCCCGGCGGCTGCCCGCCGAACCGTCTCGATTACAGGAGGAACCCGGCAACGCTACCGGGGGCCCGGCTCAGGAGTCGGCGAGCCGCGCGGGGAACCCGCCCGTCGCCACCGGGCTCCACCGGGTGGGTGTGACGCGGATCAACGCCTTGCCCTGGTCGGTCATCGCCCGCCGGTACTCCTCCCAGTCCGGGTGCTCGCCGGAGATCGCGCGGAAGTAGTCCACGAGCGGCTCGACGGCCTCGGGCAGGGTGATCAGCTCGGCCTCGCCGTCGACCTGCACCCAGGGCCCGTTCCACTCGTCCGAGAGCACGACCACGGACGCGGTGCCGGTGCGGGCGACGTTGCGGGCCTTGGCCCGCTCCGGGTAGGTGGACACCACGATCCGGCCCTCCGCGTCCACCCCGGCGGTGACCGGCGAGCCCTGGACGCTGCCGTCCGACCGGGTGGTGAGCAGGACGACCTTGTGTCGCGGGCGGAGGAACTCGAGCAGCTCCTCGCGCTCGACGGGGGTGTTCGTGGCGATCGTGCGGGGCATGGCCGGAACTCTAGGAGAGCGCACCGACGACCGCCCCCTCGAACGGCGCCGGGACCGCTAGAGTCCGCCGTGATGAGCACCGTGTTCACGAAGATCATCGACGGCGAGCTGCCCGGTCGGTTCGTCTGGTCGGACGAGCGCTGCGTCGGGTTCCTCTCGATCAACCCGCTCGGCCCGGGGCACACGCTGGTCGTGCCGCGCGAGGAGGTCGACCACTGGGTCGACGCCGGTCCGGACCTGGTCGCGCACCTCACCGGTGTCTCGCACGCGATCGCCAGGGCGGTCGAGGCGCTCTGGCAGCCCCCGCGCGTCGGCTTCATGGTGGCCGGGTTCGAGGTCCCGCACCTGCACCTGCACGTCTTCCCGGCGTGGGACATGCGCGCGTTCGACTTCGCCAACGCCGCGAGGTCGGTCGACGACGCCGAGCAGGACGGGATCGCCGAACGGCTCCGCACCGCCCTGCGCGAGGCCGGCCACGGCGAGCACGTGGCCACCACCGGGAAGCTCTAGGCGATGCGGCTGGTCCTGGTCCGGCACGGGCTGCCGGACCGGGTCGACGGTGCGCCCGAGGACCGTGCGGACCCGGTCCGGGCGGACCCCGGCCTCACCGAGCTCGGCCTGCGGCAGGCGGGGCGGGTGGTCGACGCCCTGGCCGGCGAGCCGGTCGACGCGGTCTACGCGAGCACCATGACCCGGGCCCGGCAGACCGCCGAGCCGCTCGCCCGCGCGCGCGGGCTCGCCGTCCGCACCGTGCACGACCTGCGGGAGTACGACGCCGACCAGCAGAAGTACCTGCCCGTGCACCTGCTGGCCCGGGAGAACCCCGAGGAGTGGCGGCGGATGGTCGAGGGCCACCTGCCCGAGCACGTCGACGTCCCGGCCTTCCGGGCGCGGGTCGTCGCGGCGCTGGAGGAGATCGTCGCGGCGCACCCGGGCCGGGGTACCGCGGTGGTCTTCGCGCACGCCGGCGTGATCAACGTCTACCTCGGGCACCTGCTCGGGATCGAGCGGGCGCTGCCCTTCCCGCTCGACTACGCGGGCCTGACCAGGGTGATCGCCCGCCGGGACGGGGTCCGCAAGCCGCGGACGGTCAACGAGCTCGCGCACGTCGCCGACCTGCTGGAGCCCGCCGCCCGCGCGTGACCGCGGCGTCACGGTCCGGTGTCCGCCGGGCCCGGCACTGGCCACCGCTCGTAGAGTGGCGGGCGTGAGCGTGCAGCCAACCTCCGTTCTGTCGTCGATCCGGGGTCCGGCCGACCTCAAGCGGCTCGGTCCCGACGCGCTGGCCGGGCTGGCGTCGGAGATCAGGGACTTCCTGGTCAGCGCGGTGTCCCGGACCGGCGGGCACCTCGGCCCGAACCTCGGCGTGATCGAGCTGACGATCGCGCTGCACCGGGTGTTCGACTCGCCGCGGGACACCCTGATCTGGGACACCGGGCACCAGGCGTACGTCCACAAGCTGCTCACCGGCCGCCAGGAGGGCTGGGACCGGCTGAAGAAGACGGGCGGGCTGTCCGGCTACCCGAGCCGGACCGAGAGCGTGCACGACCACGTGGAGTCCAGCCACGCGTCGTCGTCGCTGTCCTGGGCGGACGGGCTCGCCCGCGCCTACTCGCTCACCGGCCAGCAGCGGCACGTGGTGGCCGTGATCGGCGACGGCGCGCTCACCGGCGGCATGGCCTGGGAGGCGCTGAACAACATCGCCGCGGCCAAGGACCGCAACGTCGTGGTCGTGGTCAACGACAACGGCCGGTCCTACGCGCCCACCATCGGCGGCCTGGCCGACCGGCTCGCCACGCTCCGCCTGCAGCCGGGCTACGAGAAGCTGCTCGAGGCGGGCAAGCACACCCTGCGTGGCACCCCGGTCGTCGGGCCGGCCGTCTACGCCGGGCTGCACGCGCTCAAGGCCGGCCTCAAGGACGCGATCAGCCCGCAGGAGCTCTTCGCCGACCTCGGGCTGAAGTACTTCGGCCCGGTCGACGGGCACGACGTGGCCGCCATGGAGTCCGCGCTGCGCCGCGCCCGGCACTTCGGCGGCCCGGTCGTGGTGCACGCCGTGACCCGCAAGGGCAACGGGTACGCCCCGGCCGAGAACGACGAGGCCGAGCAGATGCACAGCCCGTCGGCCTTCGACCCGGAGACGGGCCTGCCGACCGGCCCGAAGACCACCGGCTGGACCAGCGTGTTCGCCGACGAGCTCGTGCGCCTCGGCGCCGAGCGCCCCGATCTCGTCGCGATCACCGCCGCGATGCTGGGCCCGACCGGGCTGGCGCGGTTCGGCAAGGAGTTCCCGGAGCGCTGCGTCGACGTCGGGATCGCCGAGCAGCACGCGCTCACCTCGGCGGCCGGCCTGGCCCGCGGCGGCATGCACCCCGTCGTCGCGGTCTACTCGACCTTCCTCAACCGGGCCTTCGACCAGCTGATGATGGACGTCGCGCTGCACCGCGAGGCCGTCACGCTGGTGCTCGACCGGGCCGGCGTGACCGGCAACGACGGGCCCTCGCACAACGGCATGTGGGACCTGTCGATCCTCGGCGTCGTGCCGGGTATCCGGGTCGCCGCCCCGCGGGACGCGGACACCCTGCGCGAGGAGCTGGGCGAGGCCGTCGCGGTGTCCGACGGGCCCACCGCGCTGCGGTTCCCGAAGGGCCCGGTCATCGAGTCCGTGCCGGCCGTGCGCCGCGCCGGCACCGTCGACGTGCTGCGCGAGGACCGGGTCAACGGGTCCGACCCGGCCGTGCTGATGGTGTGCGTGGGCGCGTTCGGCGAGCTGGGTGTGGAGGCCGCCGAGCGGCTGGCCCGGCAGGGCGTGTCGGTCACGGTGGTCGACCCGCGGTGGGTGCTGCCGGTGCCGCCGGAGCTGGTCGAGATGGCGCGGGCGCACCAGCTCGTCGTCACGGTCGCCGACGCGGGGCGCCACGGCGGGTTCGGGTCGGCGCTGGCCGACGCGCTGCGCGCCGCCGAGGTCGACGTCCCGCAGCGCGACGTGGCCCTGCCGCAGGAGTTCCTCGAGCACGGCGCCCGCTCGGACGTGCTGGCCGCCGTCGGGCTCACCGCGCAGGACGTCGCCCGCCGGGTGACCGAGTGGGCGGTGAAGGTGCCCGGGTGCCTGCCCGCCGGGCCGGTCGTCGAGCCGGCCGACGCGGCGGTGCTGGAGTCGGGGCTCGAGTCCGGCGACCCGTCGGGCGAGCAGGCGGGCTGATGCGCGTCCTGGTCGTCGAGGACGAGGCCCCGCTCGCGGAGGCCGTCGCGCGCGGCCTGCGCCGGGAGGGCATGGCGGTCGACGTCGCGCTCGACGGCGACACCGGCCACGAGAAGTCCTCGATCACCCGCTACGACGTGGTGGTGCTGGACCGGGACCTGCCCGGCATGTCCGGCGACGACCTGTGCGCGGCCATCGTCGGCGGGGGCGGCACCACCCGCGTCCTCATGCTCACCGCCAGCGGCACGCTGGAGGACAAGGTCGACGGGCTGTCCCGCGGCGCGGACGACTACCTCGCCAAGCCCTTCGACTTCCCGGAGCTGGTCGCGCGGGTGCGCGCCCTGGGCCGGCGCTCCGCGCCCGCGGTGCCGCCCGTGCTCGTGGCGGGCGACGTGGCGCTCGACCCCGCGCGCCGCACGGTGACCCGGGCGGCGTCGCCGGTCGAGCTGACCCGCAAGGAGTTCGGCGTCCTCGAGGTGCTGATGGGCGCCGGCGGCGCGGTCGTGTCCAGCGAGGAGCTGCTCGAGCGGGTGTGGGACGAGAACGCCGACCCATTCACCACCACGGTCCGGGTCACCGTGATGACGCTGCGCAAGAAGCTCGGCGAACCCGGCGTGATCGAGACCGTGGTCGGCGCCGGGTACCGGGTGCCCTCCGCCGGCTGAGCGACGGGGACGACGGTGCGCACGCGGCTCACGCTGCGCTGGCAGCTGACGCTGCTGGGCACCGCGCTGGTCGCGCTGGTCAGCGCCCTGCTGCTCTGGCTGGGCTGGCTGCTGGTGGGCGGGGTCGCGGCGTCGGTGCCCTCGCTGCCGCCCGGCACCCCGGTCCGCGTCGGGACCCTCGAGGTCCCCGCGGAACAGGTCACCGCCGCGGTGCGGGACGCCGCGCGCGCCCAGGTCCTGCACGCCGGCCTGATCGCCTTCCCGCTGGTCGTGCTGGCCGCCGGGCTGACCTCCTGGGTGCTGGTCGGGAGGGTGCTCGCGCCGCTGCACGAGATCACCGCCACCGCACGGCGGCTGTCGGCGGAGAACCTCGACGCCCGGCTGGACCTGCGGGAGGCCCGCGGCGAGCTCGCCGAGCTCGCCACCACCTTCGACGCGATGCTGGCGCGGCTGCAGGGCGCCTTCGACGTGCAGCGCCGGTTCGTCGCCAACGCCAGCCACGAGCTGCGCACCCCGCTCTCGGTGCTGCGCACCGAGGTCGACGTGACCCTGGCCGATCCGGACGCCGACGTCGCCGAGCTGCGGCGGATGGGCGAGGTCGTCCGCGACGCCACGCGCCGGGCGGACGACCTCGTGTCCGGGCTGCTGCTGCTCGCCCGCGCCGAGGCGCTGGGGCGGATCGCCGAGCCGGCGCGGCGCCCGGTGGACCTGCGCGACGCCGGGGCGCACGCGGTGCGGGTCACCGCGACCGAGGCGGCCCGCCGCGGCCTGCGCGTGACGACGACGGGCGGGCCGGCGCCGGTCTTCGGCGACCCGGTCCTGCTCGAGCGGGTGGCGGGCAACCTGGTGGAGAACGCCGTGCGGCACAACCTCGACGGCGGCTGGGTGGAGGTGTGCACCGCGCCGTTCGAGGGCGGTGCGGAGCTGCGGGTCTCCTCCAGCGGGCCGGAGATCGACCCGGCGCGGGTGGGGGAGCTGTTCGAGCCCTTCCGGCGCGGCCCGGTGCCGCGCACCGGCGGGACCGCGGGCTCCGGGCTGGGGTTGTCGATCGTGCGCGCCGTGGTGGCGGCGCACGGCGGGGCGGTGCGCGCCGAGCCGGTGCCGGGCGGCGGCCTGACCGTGGTGGTCCGGCTGCCGGCCGGGCTCAGCTGACGGTCTGCATCACCTTCGAGATCCCGCCGTAGATGCTCGCGCGGGCGCCGTCCCGGGCCGCGCGCATCCTGACCCGGCCCGCCGGGCCGGCGCCGTGCCAGCCGAGCAGGGACTGGCCCCAGCGGCTGCGGGCGAGCCGCGTGGGGCCGGCGGTGAGCGCCTGCCTGGCCCAGCGCTCGGCGATCTCGTCGTGCCCGTCCCGGTAGGCGAACACCGCGGGCTGCACGTAGGCCAGGCCCGGGTGCAGCCGGGTCATCATCGGCGCGTACTCGGTCAGCATCTTGTCCAGCGCCTCGTAGCGGGCGGCGCGGTTGGCGCTGATGCTGCCGGTGCGCATGAGCCGCATGTCGACAAGGTAGCGGCGGATCCCGTAGAAGAGGGGGGTCGACGACCAGGCGCCGATCCGCAGCCACATCTCCAGGTCGACGGCGCTGGCGATGCCGGTGTCGAACACGCCGACCTCGTCGAAGCAGCTCCGCCGCACCAGCAGCGAGCTGCCGTTGTGCGTGGGGTTGTTCTCCGCGAGGAAGCGGTCCATGTCGCAGGGGCCCGCCGGCTGCCAGCGCGGGCCGACGACCCGGCCGCTCTCCAGCATCACCCGGGTGTGGCAGAAGGTCGCGCCGATCGGGCCCGGCGCGGTGTGCATGGTGTGCAGCTGACGGCGGAGGAACTCCGGGTGCCAGCGGTCGTCGCCGTCGAGGAAGGCCACGAACGGCGCCGTGGTCTCGGCGATGCCGAGGTTGCGGGCCGCGCCGGAGCCCGCGTTGGTGGTGGAGACGAGCCGGATCCGGGCGTCGAGGGCCGCCCGCCCGCGGACGACGTCCGCCGTGTCGTCCGTGGAGCCGTCGTCGACGACGACGTATTCGAAGCGGCCCTCGCTCTGCCGCCTCACCGAGTCGATGGCCTCCCCGATCCACCGACCGACGTTGTACGCCGGCGTGATCACCGAGACCACCGCTGTATTCTTCGGCACGAATCGGACCCTAGCAATGGGCGTTCCGTACGGCTCCCGCGCCCCCATTCACTCTTTCGGTTCGTGTGCCACCGGGTGATTACGGGTCGTCCGTCACGCTTTGTGTTTCCCGGACGTGACGGCGGGAGGGTCCGGGCGCTCCGCTATCGTCTCGCAGATGACGTTCGATGCGCGGGTTCTCCTCGCCCGCCGGCTGCGTTTCCTCCCGGACCGGCCCTTCGCCATCGCCAAGCACGCCCTCTTCCAGGGCGAACTGACCACGCTGCGCAACCCCGTGACCTGGTCGCAGCTGCTCGCCGCGAAGAATCTGCGCGTGCAGGACCCCGTCGTGCACCAGACCTCGGACAAGTACGCGGTCCGGGCGTACGTCGCGGAGAAGGTAGGCGAGGATTACCTCATTCCGCTCTACCAGGTCGTCGACAACGCCGCCGATCTCGACTTCGACGCGCTCCCCGGTCCTTGCGTGATCAAGGGGACGCACGGCTGTGACATGACCGTGCTGGTCCCGGACCTGGCGGCGGCCGACCGCGCCGCCATCCGCGAGACCGTCCGGCGCTGGCTCGGCACGGACTTCTACAAGGCGGGCTGGCGCGAGACGCCGTACCGCGGACTGAAGCCGCGCGCGGTCGTCGAGAAGTTCATCGGCACGCCGAAGGGCGACGCGCCCACGGACTACAAGTTCTTCATGTTCAGCGGCGTTCCGGGGATGGTCGTGGTCGACCAGGACCGGTTCACCGGGCACACCTCCACCATGCTCACGCCCGAGTGGCAGCAATACGACATCAGCGGCCGGTTCGCATTCGCCGAGTCGCTGCCCGAGCAGCCGGCGAACTACGCCGAGATGCTCGAGGTCGCCAAGGCACTCAGTGCCGAATTCGCCTTCGCTCGGATCGACCTCTACAACGTGGACGGCAAGATCTATTTCGGCGAGATCACCCACAACCCCGGCGGCGGACTGGTGCGTCTGCAGCCGCGGGAATTCGACCGCGCCCTCGGGGACATGTGGCGCCACGGCACACCGGTCCCCGAGCGCTTCGTGAAGGCCTGATCCCGCGTCAGGCCGGGGCCGGGTCCGGCCGGCTGCGCGGGTTCCGCTGCCCGCGCAGCCACCGCAGCACCACCGGCCCGACGGCCAGGGCGAGCACGATCTCGATCGCGAGCGTCGCCCAGCCCACGGAGTCCAGCCCGAGCGGGCCGTGCAGCACCGCGACGCCCGCGATGAGCAGCACGGACTGCACGAGCTGGATCCAGGCGAGCGGGGCCGTGCGGTTCTCCAGGCGCGTCATGGTCATGTACAGCGACACGACCACGCGCGGGAACACCGAGATCATCAGCAGCTGGAGCAGGAGCGTGGCGTTCTCCCGGTACTGCGTGCCGTAGAGCTGCAGCAGCCAGGGCGCCGCCAGCGCGACGACCACCGAGGCCGGGAGCACGGTGAGCGCGATCCGGCGCAGCACCGCGCGGGCGTAGCGGTGCGCGTGCGCCGGGTCCCGGGCGGCCTCGGCGACCAGGGACGACGTGATGCCCATGGTCAGCAGGTTCATCGCCGTGAACACCGTCTGCGCGGGCAGGAAGTACGCGCCCTCCTCCGGCCCCATCAACCCCACCACGAGGACCGGCAGGAAGGTCGACGACATCTGGTTGAAGACCTGGCCGGCGTAGTCGCCCGCCATGTACCGGGCGAGCGTGCGCCGGCTCACCGGCTCCTGGTCGTGGTGGGTGGCCGCGACGTGCCGGGGGATCAGCCGCCGGAAGAGCAGCAGCGTGACCGGGACGATCAGCGCGACCACCGGCAGCGTCCACGACGTGAACACGCCGTCGCTCACCGCCGTCTGCGCGACGACCACCAGCAGGACCAGCTTGACCACGCCGTAGATCCCGTTCTCCAGCGGGATCCACAGCGACTCGCGCAGCCCGGTGAGCGCCGCGTCCTGCAGGTTGAACAGCGACCAGATCACGACCGACGCCACGAACCACAGCCCGAAGGGCCAGGACATGTGCAGCGGGTCGCCCTCCGCGCGGAACAGGTGGCAGTACACCGCCACGCCGCCGGCGCCGAGGATCCCCAGGCCGGACGAGACGGCGTAGGACAGCAGGACCAGCCGGGCCGACGACGTCCCCGCCCGGGGCAGGAACCGGATCAGCGCCTGGGCGAAGTTCAGCTGGGTCAGCACCGACACCAGCAGCATCAGCGAGGTCAGCGCGTTGCCGCGGCCGACCTCCGGGTCCGGGTAGGTGCGGGCCGCGACGACCCAGTAGAGCAGCCCGAAGGCGGAGTTCACCGCCGTGTTGAGCATCAGGGCGTAGGTGTTGCGGTACAGCGGGACGGCGAGCTCGCGGCGGATCCCGTGGATCCGGCCGCGGAGCCCGGTCCGGGGCGGTGCCTGATCGGTCCCCGCGCGCGTCACCGGCTGCCCGCGCCGGCGTTCGGGCTCTCCCGCGCCTGCCGCCCGATGCCGGACCACGAGAAGCCCGCCCGGCGCACGACGGCCGGGTCGAGCAGGTTCCGGGTGTCCACCACCGTCCGGGAGGCGACGGTCCCGGCCAGCCGGTTCCAGTCCAGCGACCGGAACTCGGGCCACTCGGTGAGCACGACGATCGCCTCGGCGCCCGCGGCGGCCTCGTACGGGTCGTCGACCAGGGTCAGCGTCCGGGGGTCGAGCGCGCCGGCCGCGGCCGAGCCCACCGGGACCCCCGGGTCGTAGCCGACGAGCTCGGCACCGGCCTGGCGGAGCAGCGCGGCCACGCCGAGGGCGGGGGAGTCGCGCAGGTCGTCCGTGCCCGCCTTGAAGGTGAGCCCGAACAGGGCGAGCCGGGTCCTCGTGAGCGGCCCGCCGCGGCGCCCGGTGACCGCCACCCGGACCTTGTCGACCATCCGCTGGAACTGCCGGGTGTTGGTGTCGATGCTCGCCCGCAGCAGCCGGAACTCGAAGTCGGCCGAGTCGGCGACCTGCAGCAGGGCGTGGGTGTCCTTGGGCAGGCAGGAGCCGCCCCAGCCCGGGCCCGGGGAGAGGAAGGCCTGACCGATGCGGCGGTCGTAGCCCATGCCCTCGGTCACGTCGGCGACGTCCGCGTCGACCCGCTCGCACAGCTCCGCCAGCGCGTTGACGTAGGAGAGCTTCATCGCCAGGAAGCAGTTCGCGGCGTACTTGATCATCTCGGCGCTCGCGGCGTCCGTCAGCACGGTCGGCGCGCCGAGGCGGGCGTAGAGCGCGGCGACGCGTTCGGCGGCGTCCTGCGAGGAGTTCGAGCCGACGACGATCCGGTCCGGGTGCAGGAAGTCGTGCACCGCCGAGCCCTCCCGGAGGAACTCGGGGTTGCTGGCGACCTCGACGTCCTCGCGGCCGAGCAGCTCGGCGGTCCGGTCCGCGGTGCCCACCGGCACGGTCGACTTGTTGACGACCACGCAGCCCGGCG
The DNA here is from genome assembly GCF_042658055.1 of Pseudonocardia lutea. NCBI lineage: Bacteria > Bacillati > Actinomycetota > Actinomycetes > Pseudonocardiales > Pseudonocardiaceae > Pseudonocardia > Pseudonocardia lutea. The sequence continues at coordinate 14,290 of NZ_JBHSQK010000040.1, read as the reverse complement.
GCATGGCCTCGCGGACCTCCTCGACCACGGCCTCGACCGCGGCCAGGTCCGCCACCCCGCCGACACCCATCGGCGTGGGCACGCAGAGGAACAGGACCTCGACCGGGCGGCCCTCGGACTCGAGCTCCTTGAGCGCCTCGGCCGCGCCGACGACGAACGAGAGCCGGCCCGCGGCCAGGCCCTCGGCGACGAGCTCGGCCAACCCGGGCTCGCGGATCGCGATCTCCCCGCGGGAGAGCGCCGCGACCTTCGTCTCGTCGATGTCGGCGCACACCACGCGGTGGCCGAGCGAGGCGAGGCAGGCTCCGGTGGTCAGGCCGACGTAGCCGGTGCCGACCACGGCGACCGTTCGTGCGAACAAGCTGGCTCCCCCTGAGATGTGTCCGACGGCGACACTGCGTCCAACGACCGGGAGGTCGCGTGCGACACGATCGACCGTAGACCAGGGTCCTGGTCGCGGAACGCACAGGTCCGGCCCGTACCCGGCCGTCGGAGCGGTCCCGCGCAATCGTCCGAACGAGTGCCTTGCTACGTTCGCGCCCCGGACGCCCGGCGTTAACGCGCGACGTGTTGGACTCCGGTGGACGAGGGGGAGGGCGCGAGATGAAGGTGCTGTGCGTCGGCGGTGGTCCCGCCGGCCTGTACTCGGCGATCCTGGCCAAGCTGGCCGATCCGACGGCCGAGGTCGAGGTGCTGGAGCGCAACGCGCCCGGCGCCACCCACGGCTGGGGGATCACGTTCGGCGAGGACCTCCTCGACGACCTCTACCGGCACGACGCCGACAGCGGCCGCGCGATCCGGGACGCGGCGATCCTCTGGGGCGACCAGGTCGTGCGGGTCGGCGGCCGCCCGCCCGTGCACATCGGCGGCAAGTACGGCTTCTCGATGGGCCGCGCCGCCCTGCTGGAGATCCTCGCCGCGCGGGCCGCGCAGCTCGGCGTCACGATCCGGTGGGAGACCGAGCTGCCCGAGGACCGGGTGGCGGAGCTCGGCTCCGAGGCCGACCTCGTGATCGCCGCCGACGGGGCGGGCAGCCGCGTGCGCGCGGCGCACGACTTCGGCACCTCGGTGACCACGGGCCGCAACCGCTACATCTGGCTCGGCACCTCGCGGTACCTCGAGCGGTTCACCTTCGCCTTCGAGCGCACGGACGCGGGCTGGATCTGGTTCTACGCCTACCCGTCGACCGGCGGCACCAGCACCTGCATCGTCGAGTGCTCCCCGGAGACCTGGGCGGGGCTGGGCCTGGACACCGCCGGCGTCGACGAGGGCCTCGCGCGGGTGGCGGAGATCTTCGCCGAGCCGCTCGGCGGGGAGCCGCTGGTGCGCCCGCCGGGCCGCGTCGGCAGCTCCGGCACCGCCGCGCCGTGGCTGACCTTCCGGCACCTGCGCAACGCCACGTGGCGCCGCGACAACGTCGTGCTGATGGGCGACGCCGCGCACACCACGCACTTCGGGATCGGCTCGGGCACGGTGCTGGCCGTGCAGGACGCCGTCCGGCTCGCCGAGTCCCTGCGCCTGTTCGCCGACGACCTGCCGGGTGCGCTCGCGGGCTACGAGGCGCTGCGCCGCGCCGAGGTCGGCCGCGTGCAGGAGCAGGCCCTGCGCAACATGCACTGGTTCGAGGAGGTCGACCGCCACCTGGACGGCCAGGACCCGGTCCGGTTCGCCTACACCCTGCTCGACCGGCGCGGCGACCACCCCGAGGCCTGGCGCTACCAGCTGCACAAGGCCACCCAGGTCGAGGGCCTGCGCAAGGTGCGCAAGGGCGTCACGACGGTCCGCCGCACGGTCCGCGCGGTCAAGCGCGGCGAGCGGGTGGGGCTCTAGCTCCCAGGAGATCCTGGGGCTCCTGCCTCCTAGGGCTCCTGCCGCGGCGAGAGCGCCTTCTCGAGCACGGGGGCGGTCAGCGCGATCTGCCAGTTCCGCGCGCCGCCCCGCTCGAGGAAGGCGGGGACGTCGCCGTCGGCCGGCGGCGACCAGCACAGCCGGCGCAGCAGGTCCGGCTGCAGCAGGTTCTCCACCGGAACCGACCAGCGCTCGGACAGCTCGGCGAGGCCGGCGCGGGCGGCGGAGAGCCGGGCCGCGGCGGCCGGGTCGCGGTCGGCCCAGCGGGACACCGGGGGCGGCCCGTCGGTGGCCGCGGCGGGCCGGGGCAGCTCGGCGTCGGGCAGGGCCTGCGCGGACCGCAGGGCGTCGAACCAGTACGACTCGAGCCGGCGCTGCGCGCGCCCGCGGAACACCGGCAGCTGGGAGAGCGCCTTCGGGCTGGTGGGGGAGGCGACGGCCGCCTCGACGATCGCCGAGTCCGGCAGCACCCGCCCGGGCGCGACGTCCCGGTCGGCGGCCAGCCGGTCCCGGGCCTCCCAGAGCGCCCGGACGGCGGCGAGCGCGCGCGGCCTGCGGACCTTGTGGATCCCGGAGGTGCGCCGCCAGGGATCGGCGCGCGGGGGCGGCGGCCCGGCCGTGCGAACCGCCTCGAACTCCTCGAGCGCCCACTCGAGCTTGCCCTGCTCCTCGAGCAGCGCGGCGAGGGCGTCCCGGAGCTCGACGAGCACCTCGACGTCGAGCGCGGCGTAGACGAGCCAGTCCTCGGGCAGCGGCCGGCGTGACCAGTCCGCGGCGCCGTGGCCCTTCTCCAGGCTCAGCCCGAGCATCCGCTCGGTGAGGGGGCCGAGGCCGACGCGGGGCAGCCCCGCCAGCCGGCCGGCCAGCTCGGTGTCGAACAGCCGCGCCGGGCGCAGGCCCGCCTCGGCGAGGCAGGGCAGGTCCTGGGAGGCGGCGTGGAGGACCCACTCGGGGCCGTCGAGGGCCGGCGCGAGGCCGGTCAGGTCGCCGCCGAGCGGGACGGGGTCGACGAGGGCGGTGCCGGCGCCCGCCCGACGCAGCTGCACCAGGTAGGCGCGCTGCGAGTAGCGGAAACCGGAGGCCCGCTCGGCGTCGACGGCGACCGGCACGCTGAAGGGCGCCAGGGCCGCCGTGGTGGCGGCGAGCCCGGCCGCGTCCCGCACCACCTCGGGGAGACCGTCGGCGGGGCGCAGCAGGGGGACCGGGGCGTTCTCCTCGGCGTCACCGTCCGAGGCGGCTCCCTGCGCGGGACCCGGGACACCCCCGGGCACGGCCGAGGGACCGGCCGCCGCGTCCCGCGGCGCCGGCCCGCCCCCCGAGCCGTGCGGAGTCAACGGCGGACTCCGCGAGCGTCGTCTCCGGTCAGCGGATGACCCCGGCCCTCATCGCCAGCGCGACCATCTGAGCACGGTCACCGGTGCCGAGCTTGCGCCCGATCCGGGAGAGGTGGCTCTTCACGGTCAGCGCCGACAGGCTCAGCGCCTCGCCGATCTCCTTGTTCGACTGCCCGTCCGCCACCAGCTGCAGCACCTCGACCTCGCGGGCCGACAGCTCCCGCGGGGTGTTGTCGGTGCCCGGCACGCGGGTGCCGGTCGCCAGCAGCGGCGCGACGGTCGGGTCGGCGTAGACCCCGCCGTCGAGCACCCGCTTGACCCCGTCCGTGACCACGGCGGGCGAGGCGGACTTCAGCAGGTACGCCTGGGCCCCGGCCTGGAAGGCCGACCGGACGGCGTACGGGTCGTCCGAGGAGGCCAGCACGACGAGCCGGTTCCACCCGAGCTGGCGCAGCTCGGTGACGAGATCGAGGCCGCTGCCGTCCGGCAGGCCGAGGTCGAGGATCGCGAGGTCGCACGGCCCGTTGGCCTGCGCCCGCGCACGCGCCTCGGCGACCGAGGCCGCCTCGTGCACCGTGCCGGCGCCCATGGACCGCAGGCGGGCCGCGATGGCCTCCCGCAGCAGCGGGTGGTCGTCGACCACCAGCACGGTGAACTGCTCTTCCCGCGGATGGGGAACCATCGCGGGCTGGAGCACGGCACCCGGGGTGCCGCGCAAGGGTGTGCCCTGGCCTACTACGGCCACGTCACTACCTCCCTGGAGTCGGTCGTTGCCCCCCGACCAACACCGGGACCCCGGTGGGACGGAGAGTTGCGCCCGACCGCCCGAGGAGGTGTCGTGGAGGAACTGTAGCCCCCCAAGCGGTCTAACGTCGTGTATCCGATCGAACTTCTCCGGGTGAAAGTTACAGCCTTGTCGGCGGTGATGCGCCCAGTCGGGTGATCAACGCTCCGTACCCGGGCCGTGACCAGCACCTTCGCCTCCGACTCAGACACTTCGCCGCGCAAGCGTCCGAACTCCCACCGGCGGAAGTCCCGCAGCGGTGGCCACCAGTGTGCAGAACGCCTCCGCGTGTGCCGCAAGGTCCCCATCGGGTTCCAGTGGCGTCCAGGAGGCCCGGAGCTCCACGTCGTCGTCCCGTTTGGGGCCCGCGATGTCGCCGAAGCGCACCGAGGAGGTCTGCGTCACGGTGCCGCCGAGCGCGGTGTGCCGGCCGCCGAGGTCGTCGAGCGCCTCGGTGAGCCAGGACCACGCGACCACGGGGAGCATCTCGTCACCGAGCTGCTCCCGCTCCAGCCGCGCCTGCACGAAGCAGACGAGCCGGAACTCGCCCTCCCAGGCCTCCTGGCCGGCGGGGTCGTGCAGAAGGATCAGCCGCCCGGACGTGTCGGGTTCGTCCAGGTCGTCCGTGCCGTCCCCGCGGTGCACGATGTCGGCCTCGACGCTCGTCGCCCAGCTGTACGGGGCCAGCCGCGGCGGCGCCTCGAGCGACCGGACGACCAGCTCGGGTCGGGGCCGGACGGCCGCGAGGGAGTCGACCGCGCGGCGGAACAGCGGTGGTGGGGCGGCGGGATCGGGCACGGGGCCGGACTGTAGGTCGGCGGCGCGACCGGCGGAAACAGGCGCGCCGCTCTCCGATCGGGTCGATCTGCGGCCCGCCCGGGGGACGTGGGACGATGGGGCGTGATGAACCCGCTCACCACCGTGCCCACCCGGCGGTCGCTGCCCGGTTCCGCGTTCCTCGCCGCGGCGCGTGGCGAGCGCCCGGAGCGGCTGCCGGTGTGGTTCATGCGCCAGGCCGGGCGCTCGCTGCCGGAGTACCGGGCGCTGCGGGCGGACACCGGGATGCTGCAGGCCTGCCTGACCCCGGATCTCACGTGCGAGATCACGATGCAGCCGGTCCGCCGGCACCGGGTCGACGCGGCGATCCTGTTCTCCGACATCGTCGTCCCGCTCCACACCGCCGGGATCGCGGTCGACATCGTGCCCGGCACCGGACCCGTCGTCGCCTCGCCGGTGCGCACCGCCGCCGACGTCGCGGGGCTGCCCACGCTGCACCCGGGCCAGGTCGAGCCGGTCACGGACGCGGTCGCGCTGCTCCTGCGCGAGCTGGGGGAGACCCCGCTGATCGGCTTCGCCGGGGCCCCGTTCACCCTCGCCTCCTACCTCGTGGAGGGCGGCCCGAGCCGCAACCACGAGCGCACCAAGGCGCTGATGCACGCCGCCCCGGAGGTGTGGCACGCGCTCATGGCGCACCTCGCCGAGATCACCGCCACCTTCCTGGAGGCGCAGGTCGCCGCGGGCGTCGACGCGGTGCAGCTCTTCGACTCCTGGGCCGGCGCGCTGTCCGAGCGGGACTACCGCCGCTACGTGCTGCCGCACTCGGCGACCGTGCTGGCCCGGGTCGCCGGGGCCGGCGTCCCGCGCTTCCACTTCGGCGTCGGCACGGCCGAGCTGCTGGGCGCCATGACCGAGGCCGGCGCGGACGTCATCGGCGTCGACTGGCGCACCCCGCTCGACGTCGCCGCCCGCCGCGCGGGTGGCCGGGTGCCGGTGCAGGGCAACCTCGACCCGGCGGTGCTGTTCGCGGACTTCGCCTCCGTCGCGGAGGAGGTCCGGCGGATCGCGGCCGAGGGCGCCCGCGCGCCGGGGCACGTGTTCAACCTGGGCCACGGGGTGCTCCCGGGCACCGACCCGGACATGATCACCCGCACCGTCGAGCTGGTGCACTCGCTCTGATGCCCCGCTCGGTCGCCGTCGTCGGGGCCGGGATCTCCGGTCTGGCCGCGGCCCACCGGCTGCGCGCCCTGCTCGGCCCGCAGGCCCGGATCGTCGTCGTCGAGCGGTCGGAGCGGGTCGGCGGGGTGCTGCGGACCGTCGACCTCGCGGGGCGTCCCTTCGACGTGGGCGCCGAGGCCTTCCTCGCCCGCCGTCCCGAGGTTCCGGCGCTGCTCGCCGAGCTCGGCCTCGCGGACGAGGTCGTGCACCCCACCGGGGCGCGGCCCACGATCCGCGCGGGCGGTCGCACGGTCGGCATGCCGGGCGGCACGCTCATGGGCGTCCCGACGACCTCGGCGCAGCTCGACGGCGTGCTCTCCGAGGCCGGGCTGGCCGCCGCGGTCGCCGAGCCGGAGCGGCCGCTGCGGTGGGAGCCGGGCCAGGACGCCGCCCTGGGCGTGCTGCTGCGCGAGCGGTTCGGCCCCGAGGTTCCCGCCCGGCTCACCGACCCGTTGCTCGGCGGGGTCTACGCCGGCCGCGTGGACGAGCACGGCCTGCGCGCCACCGTGCCCGCCCTCGCCGCCGCGCTCGACGCCGGTGCCCCGTCGGTCACGGTGGCCGCGACCCGGGCCGCCCCGCCGGCGCGCGTCCGGCCCGCCGCGGAGGGGGAGTCCGGCGGGCCGCGCGTGTCCGGGCAGGCCGCCGGTCCGGTGTTCGGTGCGGTCCGCGGGGGCTACGGCGCGCTGCTGGACGCGCTGCGGGTCGCCTCGGGTGCGGAGCTGCGCCTGGGCACCACGGTGCGCGAGCTGGAGCGCCGGGAGCACGGCTGGCGGCTCGTGGTCGGCCCCACCACCGCCCCCGAGGCGCTCGACGTCGACGCCGTGGTGCTCGCCGTGCCGGCCCCGGCCGTGCGGAAGCTGCTCGACGGGCCGGTCCCCGCCGCGGCGGCCGCGGTCGCGGGGATCGAGCTCGCGTCGTCGGTCGTGATCGCCTTCGCGTTCCGTGGGATCACCGGGCCGGAGACGTCCGGGGTGCTGGTCGCGGCCGACGAGCCGCTGTCGATCAAGGCGGCCACGCACTCGTCGAGCAAGTGGGGACACGTCTCGCCGGACGGCCTCGTCCGGCTCCGGGTCTCCCTCGGCCGGTTCGGCGAGGCCGCCACCCTCCGGGTCGACGACGCCGAGCTCGTCGCCCGCGCCCGCGCGGACCTCGCGACCCTGCACGGGATCACGGCCGATCCGGTGGCGGTGCACGTCCAGCGCTGGGGCGGCAGCCTGCCGCAGTACGCACCCGGCCACCTGGACCGGGTGGCCGCCCTCGAGGCCGCCGTGGCGGAGGTCCCCGGGCTGGAGGTCGTCGGGGCGGCGCTGCACGGGGTCGGCGTGCCGGCCTGCGTCGGGACCGCCCGCGCCGCCGCGGAGCGCCTGGCCCGAGTGGCGGGGACCGCAGATCCCGGCCGCGGCCCGCGTGGCAGCATGGAGGCATGGCCCGCCTCGACTACGCCGAGCTGAACGCGACGATCCGCTACACGATGTGGTCGGTCTTCCGGGTGGAACCCGGGAAGCTCGGCGAGGAGCGCTCCGGCGCGGCCACCCAGGCCGCCGAGTTCGTCGAGGCCCTCGAGGGCAAGGGCGTCGTGGTGCGCGGGGTCTACGACCTGGCGGGCCTGCGGGCCGACGCGGACTACATGATCTGGTGGCACGCGGAGAACGTCGAGGCGCTGCAGGCGGCCTACGCCGACCTCCGCCGCGAGACCGCCCTCGGCCGCGCGTCGGTCCCGGTGTGGAGCCAGACCGCGCTGCACCGGCCGGCGGAGTTCAACAAGAGCCACATCCCGGCCTTCCTCGCCGGGGAGGACCCCAAGAAGTACGTCTGCGTGTACCCCTTCGTCCGCAGCTACGAGTGGTACCTCCTGCCGGACGCCGAGCGCCGGACGATGCTCGCCGACCACGGCAAGGAGGCCCGGGACTACCCCGATGTGCGGGCCAACACCGTGCCGGCCTTCGCGCTCGGCGACTACGAGTGGATCCTCGCCTTCGAGGCCGACGAGCTGTACCGGATCGTCGACCTGATGCGCCACCTGCGCGCCACCGAGGCGCGCCGGCACGTCCGCGTCGAGGTCCCCTTCTACACCGGCCCGCGCGTGCAGATCGGCGACCTGGTCACGGCCCTGCCCTGACCGGCCCCGGACGGCGGAGAAGCCCCGCACCCGGACGGGAGCGGGGCCTCCCGGTGCCCGCGGGTCCTACTCGGCGGGCTCCAGCGTCATCGAGATCGAGTTGATGCAGTAGCGCAGGTCCGTGGGCGTGGGGTACCCCTCGCCCTCGAACACGTGGCCCAGGTGGCTGTGGCACGCCGCGCACAGCACCTCGACCCGGCGCATGCCGAGCGAGTCGTCCGCCCGCTCGATCACGGCCGCGTCCTCCGGCGCGTAGAAGGACGGCCACCCGCAGTGCGACTCGAACTTGGTCTCGCTGCGGAACAGCTCCGCGCCGCAGGCCCGGCACTTGTACACGCCGACGGTCTTCGTGTCGGTGTACTCACCCACGAAGGGCCGCTCGGTGCCCGCCTGCCGCAGCACGTGGTACTCGGCGGGGCTGAGCCGGGCCCGCCACTCCTCGTCGGACCTCACGACGGACGGGGCCGGCTCCTGTGCCGTCTTCTCCGCCGTGTCCCGCGAACCGGACTCCTTGCCGAACAGACCCATGGCGTCACGCTAACCCTTCCCGGCACGAGGGTGCCGTCCCGTCCAACGCGCGTGGCGCCCCGGATGTTTCGCCCTACAACCAGGTCCCGAGGACGAAGACGAGCGCGTTGCCGACCACCCACACCACGCCCACGAGCAGCAGCACCACGACCAGCACCGCCGCCCAGTACCGCCCGCCCTGCGCGCGGTTCGCGGACTCCGCGAAGTCCTGCACCCCGTCCAGGTAGCCCTCGACGGTGAACGACGGGCGGTCGCGCTGCATCCGGTCGAGGTGCTGGGCGAAGGCGCGGGCCTCGGGGTCCTCCGGGTCGAGCCCGACCAGCTCGTCGTCGAAGCGCCGGGCCCACGCGGGCTCCCGGTGGCGCGGCTCCGGCGGGGTCATGGACCGAGCGTAGCGCCGCGAATCCGCTCCTCGCCCCGATCACCTCGTGGCGAGGTCGGTCCCCACGGCCACGGCGCCCAGGGGACGACGGCGGCCGGGCTCGACGTGCGCGTCCGCGGCTCGGGCGAGCCGGTGCTGCTCGCGCACGGGTCCGGAGGTGGACCGGACTCCTGGGCGGCCGTCGCCGACGGGCTCGCCCACGAGGGCTCGCGGCCGCGCTGCCCCGTGCCGAGTGGGTCGCGGGGAAGGGGCAGTCGCACTTCGCCGTCTCCACGGCTCCGTCGCTGGTCGCGGGCGTGATCCGGGATTTCGTCGGCCGGCACCGGTAGGTTGCGCGCCATGGCGTCGAAGGCGGTCGAGCTGCTCACGGTCCCCGGTCCCGAGGGCCCCCGCGAGGTGCGTCTGACCAGCCCGGACAAGGTGATCTTCCCGGCGCTCGGGATCACCAAGCGCGAGGTGATGGAGTACTACCTCGCCGTGTCCGGCCCGATGACCGAGGTCCTCCGGGACCGGCCGACCAACCTCAAGCGCTATCCGGACGGTGTCGAGGGCGAGCCGTTCTTCGCCAAGCGGCTGCCGAAGGGCGCGCCGGGGTGGGTGCGCACCGCACGGGTCACCTTCCCCAGCGGCCGCACCGCGGACACCTTCGCGCCGTCGGAGCCCGCGGCGATCGCCTGGGCCGCCAACATGGGCACCCTCGACTTCCACCCCTGGCCGGTCCGGGCGCCGGACACCGATCATCCGGACGAGCTGCGCATCGACCTCGACCCGCAGCCGGGCACGGACTTCGCCGACGCGGTCGCCGTCGCGGCCGTCGTGCGCGAGGTGCTCGCCGAGGCCGGCCTCACGGGGTGGCCCAAGACCTCGGGCGGGCGGGGCATCCACGTCGCGGCGCCCATCCGCCCCGAGTGGGACTTCGTCCAGGTCCGCCGGGCGGTCATCGCCCTCGCGCGCCGCGTCACCGACCGCATCCCGGACAGGGCGACGGTGGCGTGGTGGAAGGAGGAGCGCGGCGAGCGGGTGTTCCTCGACTTCAACCAGGCGGCGCGGGACCGGACCATCGCCTCGGCCTGGTCGGTCCGCGGCCTTCCCCGGGCCACGGTGTCCATGCCCCTCACGTGGGAGTCGCTGCCGGAGGTCGCCCCCGAGGACTTCACCGTCCGCACGGTGCCGGGGCTGCTGGCCGACCACGGCGACCCCCACGCGGCCATGCACCGCGAGCCGGGCGGCTGCGAACAGGCGCTCGAGTGGTACGAGGAGAGCGGGCTGGGGGAGATGCCCTACCCGCCGGAGTACCCGAAGATGCCCGACGAGCCGATGCGGGTGCAGCCCTCCCGGGCGCGGAACCCCGGCTGAGCTCGCGCGACGGACCGTCCACCACGGTCGCCCGCCTTGCTCAACCCTCGGCCTCCAGCGCCTGCCGGAGCGCGGCGCGACTGTTGATCCCCAGCTTGTCGTAGACGTGCGCGAGATGCGTCTCGACCGTCCGTACGGAGAGCACCAGCTTGCGGGCGATGTCGAGATTGCTCGTTCCGGCGGCGGCCAGCACGGCGATCTCGTGCTCCCGCTTCGTGAGCGAGGGTGGGTTCAGCTGATCGAGGGCAGGGGTCCAGGCGCCGCCCGCCGCCCTCGCGAGCCGGGTCGCGCGGGCGGTCGAGGTGGACGCCTTCCTCTGGTGGCGTGCTCGTTGGTGAAGCCTCGCGGCCTGCGCCGCCGCATCGGCCGCCAGGAGACGCGCGCCCAGCGACTCGAACCTCTCGGCCACACCGTCGAGAGCGTCGCCCGACCCGTCGACGATCGCCCGGGCGTGTTCCGCGAAGAGGACGACCAGGTGGCCGTCGACCCGCGCGGCGAGCTCACCGAGCCGCTCGGCAACGTCCGCGGCGCGGCCCAGACGGGCGGCAGTGTGCAGCGCCTCGGCCTCGGCGAGCCGCTGCCCCGCACCGGCGGCCGAGGATACCGCTCGCAGCGCGGCCTCGGCTCCCACATCGAGCCCGTCCGCGCGGGCTGAGCTCCAGGCACGGGCGAGGTGGAGGTGCGGTGCAAACCCGCCCAGGACGGGCCGGTCCGACGCGACGATCTCGGCCAGCACCTGTTCGCCGGCGCGGTCGTCGCGGAGGACGACGTGCGTCTCCACCAGCTTCGCCAGGCACAGCGGTGCACACCCGATCGGGTCGCTGTCCGCGAGCCGGGCAGCGGCTTCGGTCAACCAGCGGGCGGCGGCGGAGGGGAGGCCGCTCGCCAGCGCCGCCAACCCGAGCGCGAGCCCGCCCATCGCGTCGCACGCGGAGGGTGCCTGGGCCATCGTCGCTCGGTGCTGCTCGGCGGCGACCGTCTCCGCCTCCCGGATCCGCCCGGTGAGGAGCAGCCCGCCGAGCTCGGCGTGCCGGAGCATGGTGCGGGTGATCGACAGTTCGGGGTCGGCGGTGCATTCCCCGAACGCCGCCCAGCCGCGGGCCACGGCCGCGAGTGACTCGTCCCCGCGGCCGAGCGCACAGAGCCCGAAGGCCGAGGCGAGGGATTCCCAGAGTCGTAGCCAGCCTCCCGACCCCTCTGTCGACGGAGCGCTCGAGGCCAGCCGGACGGACTCCTCGGGCCTGCCCGCGAAGTACTGCAGCACTGCCCGGACCGCTGTTGCCGCACGCCCTCCCCGGCCCAGAGAGGTCAGGGCGTCGTCGACCCGACCGAGTCCGAAGAACTGGGTGAGCGCGCGGGTCGTGGCGAGCCGTGCACGATGATCCTCGGTGTCCGCAAGGGGCAGGGCGTCCACCGCGACGCGTTCGGCCTCGTCGTGTCGCCCCTGCCACCGCAGCGCTTCGGCGAGCGCAACGGACGCGAGGCCGCCGGCCTCGAACCCGAGCGCCGCGCGCGCGAGCCGCTCGGCCAGCTCGTGGTCCGACATCGCGTTGGCCTGCAGTGCCGCACGAGCGAGCACGGCCGGCTCGACGTGTTCGCCGAGCACGAGGAGCAGCTCGGCGATCCGCACGGGGTTCTCCCGGGTCCAGCGTCGGATGCACGCGGTCCGGGCGAGCCGGTGCCGGAGCTGCTCCGCTTCGGCCTGGGGCGTCCGGGTGCAGAGCACCTCCTTGTGCAGGGGCTGGGCCAGGCGTGCCTCGGAGCCGCCGGGCACCTGCTCGGTCACGACGATCCCCCGGCGCTCGAGCCCGGCCACCACGTCCGGAGACGCCAACCCGACGAGGTCTCCGAGATCCAGTTGGTTCGCGATGGCGAGCAGCTCCGCCGCCGACCGCGCGGCCGGGTCCAGCTCCCCGAGCTGCGCCTGCACCACCTCCGTGAGGCGTTGGGTCAGCACGAGGCGGCCCTGCCAACGCCAGACACCGCGCGCCTTCCGGAACCGCCCGGTCTCGTGGCCCGCGGCGACCAGCTCGTGCAGGAACAGCGCGGCGCCGCTGCTCGTCTGCCACAGGTACTCACAGGTCCGACTGTCGACCGTGCCGGCGAGGACCGCGGTGAGCAGCCGCTCCACCTGCGCGCGCGTCAGCGGGGCGAGCTCGATCCTCCTCGCCAACCCGTCCTTCCACAGCGCCGCCACGGAGTCCGGAGCCGGCGCGCCGCTGCGTACCGTGAGCACGACGCTCGCAGTACGGGTCAGCACCAGCCGGTGCACGAGCGCGGCGGACAGATCGTCGAGGAGATGGGCGTCGTCGATCCCGACGAGGGCCGGCCCACGCTCGCTCGGCTGGAGCGCGGACGCCAGTGCCTGCCAGGCCGCGGCCGGATCCGTCGCGCCCGCCACGGGAAGCAGGTGGGCCAGCGCGCAGAGCGGGATCGCCGCGATCTCCCGGGTGCACGTCACCCACTCCGTGTGCCGTCCCGCGCGCTGCGCGGCCCGCACGGCCTCCTGAGCCAGTCGGGTCCTGCCCACGCCCGGTGCACCGGAGATCACGACCGAGCCGGGTTCTGCCCGGCCGACGGCATCGAGGACGACCAGGAGCTCGCGATCGCGACCGAGGAACGGCCAGATCCCGCCGGACGGCTCGGGTGACCCGAGCCGACCGTCGAAGGGCCTCCCTGGGAACACTCCGCGGAATCGGACGGAAGCCTGGCCCGGCCACTCGTGAGCCTTGTCGTCCTGCACCCGCTCCCCACCCTCACCGAGTGCGGAACGCCGACGGCACGACCGGAAGCGGTTCGGCCGACGAGCATCCTGGCGTTCGGCGCAATTCTTTGGGCAATTCGTCGTCCCACCCAATGGCAACCCGGCGGTCCGCAATTCGCCACGCTACCCGCTCCCAGTGTGGCGCAAAATCGCGCCTCCGTGAATCGAGGCCGGGCGGCTCGTCCCGCAGAGTGCGTGCGGCGTCCGTTGTGCCCGCATCAAGCCCCTGTGCGGTCGGCCGCCGAAGGATCGACGAGCTCGTCACTGAAAGTCGGTAGATCCACGCGAGAATGTACGTAATCGGAGACGTCACGTCCGTGCCGGCTACGTGGCCAGTTCCATGGCTTCTGCACACGACCTCGTCGTGATCCCGCGAGCGCGAGCGCGGCAGGGGCGAGTGGCACTCGGTGGTCCGGATGCAGACTCTCGCTGTCCCCATTCACCTCGGGAGGGAATGTCGCTCGACCATCTCCTGCACGATGGGGCGGCGAGCGCCAGTGACCCCTGCGAAGGCCTGGCGGTCGAGCGGTTGCCCGGACCGTCCCTCCCGTCTCGTACCGCGGGTGAAGCGACGCAGACGCGATGACAGAGGACAAGCGATCGGCCGCCCCAGGACGGGCTGCCTCCCGCACCCACCCCGCGACCGGCGGCCGCCCTCGACGGCGACGGCATCGACGACCTCACCTCGCTGCCCTCGCGCACCCGCCGAAGCGCGTGACAGGCATCGGACATGGCGCAACCGCGAAGGCCGCGCAGGGGGCGAACGCGCGACGGGCTGCGCGGGGAAGGGAGCCGGCCCGACGGCCGCGTGAGAGAACGGGCCGGATGCGTCGGGCCAGATCGCGCCGCCGGGACAGGACCATCTGCCCAGGGATGCCAAGTGACCGCGAACTCGCTGGTCATCTGGCCGACGACCGCTGCCGGTCCGCGGCGGGACCTCCGAAGCACCGAACCACGGACGGAAGTGTGAGCGCCGTCATGGATCACGAAATCTCCCGTCAACCTGGCCTCGAACGCGGTCCGCCGCCCTCTGACCTGCGGATTCCTCGCGCGAACCGGGTGGGGCCCCCCGTTTTGCACCCGTCATCGGGGGCGTGTAGTTTTCTCCTCGTCAGCGAGACGCCGGACAGAACGAGCCCCTGAGGTTCGGTCAACAGGCCCGCTGGCCGCCCCCCGAGCC